>NZ_QRKO01000029.1:0-15410 GCF_003471985.1 Collinsella sp. AM15-2
CGGCGTAGTTCTTATTTAAGCCGTCCAAGTTTTGGGGTGCAGTTCATCGACCCCGCCCGCTTTTCTTTTTCTCGATAGGAGTACCCATGATTAAGAATGAGAACGTCGAGGGCGAGCCTGCCTACGACGAGACGTACCGCCGCGGCCCCGTGGTCATGCGCGGCCCCATGATTCCCAAGGACAACACCTACGCCAACCTGCTGGCGCCCGAGGACTCGACCGACTGGTTGCACACCGACCCCTGGCGCGTGCTGCGCATTCAGGCAGAGTTCGTTGATGGTTTTGGCGCACTTGCCGAGCTTGGTCCTGCGGTGACCATCTTCGGCAGTGCCCGCACGCCCAAGACCGATCCGCTCTACAAGGCGGCACGCGCCGTTGGCCGCAAGATCGCCCAGCGCGGCTTGGCGGTTATCACCGGCGGTGGTCCCGGCGTCATGGAGGCGGCCAACAGGGGAGCGGCGAGCGCCAACGGCAAGTCGGTCGGCTTGGGTATCGAGCTTCCGCACGAGCAGGGGCTCAATAAATACGTGAACCTCGGCATGGACTTCCGCTACTTCTTTGTGCGCAAAACCATGTTCGTTAAGTACAGCTCGGGCGCCATCGTATTTCCCGGCGGCTTTGGCACGCTCGACGAGATGTTCGAGGTTCTCACGCTGGTGCAGACGCACAAGGTCAAGCGCATGCCGCTCGTGCTGGTGGGCACCGAGTACTGGCAGGGCCTATTCGACTGGCTCAACGGCCCGGTGATGAGCACCGGTATGATTAGCCCGCTCGATCCGGATCTGGTACACATTACCGACGACCTCAACGAGGCCGTTGACATTGCGCTCAGCGGGCTGATGTAGATCAATCGTGCCCACGCGACATGAATACGCATGGCAATCTGATGTTATCTAACATCAGATTGCCATTTATATTGGGTATACTGGTGTAAAAGACGAGGGCGAGGAGGTCGCAAATGTCTACAGCAACAGTTAAGCCTACGACGGTTCGAATCGAAGAGGGGCTCAAGGAGCAGGCGACTGAGTTCTTGGATTCGGTCGGCCTCAGCCTCAATTCCTATCTCAATCTTGCCGTTCGGCAGCTGGTAAATCAGCGAAAGATTCCTTTTGAGATTGTAGGAAGGGCGGAGGTGCCCAACGAGGTGACGAGGCGCGCCATGGTGATCGCCGAGGCTCATGAGCTGGGGATTTTGCCGGACGATAGCCTGTCATTCAATAACGCTGATGAGCTTATGTCATTCCTCGATGAGGAATAGCGATGTTCGAGATTAAAGTCGAGGCTCAATTTAAGGTGGACTACAAACGAACGATGCGCATGCATCCGCAGCTAAAAAGTGAGTTTAAAGCGGCGGTTGCAGAGCTTGTGGCTCATGGGTCACTTCCGGCGGAGTATGGCGCCCACGAGCTCTCAAACCCGGGCGGAAACTACAACGGCCACATCGATTTCCACCTATCCGATGGCTTGGTCGATGTGGTCGTTCTTTATCTTCCCCATAAGACTAACCCAGTGATTAGGCTGGTGAGAATGGGCACTCATCAGGAACTGTTTCAGGGTCCGCTGGGCTGATCGCCGATTTCTAAGTTGCGGTGGAATAGGGATTGATTTGCGGCTGATAAGCCAAAAACAGTTCCTATTCCACCGCAAGTGGTAAAGGTGCCCCTAGTGGATGGGCTGGTAGCGGGGGCAGTAGCTGATGGCGATGGCGTCGACGCCTACATGGGTGGCGATGGTGCAGCCGATGGGGCCGGTGCCGGCGTCTACGTAATCCTGGCCCGCGAGTGCCTCGTTGACAAGTTCCTGCTCCTCGGCGGCGCCGGTCGTGAGCACACGCACGCTTGAGCCCGGGTGCTCGTCCAAAAACGCGAGGCAATCTGCCATGGTGTTGGCGACGATGCGCTTGGCGCCGCGGCCCTTTTTGATGGCCTTGATCTCGCCCGATTTCCACTCCGGCGAAACGGCCAGGCGAATGTTGAGCATCTGCGTGAGCTGGCCGGCAAGCTTGGGCGCGCGGCCGTTCTTAACGAGGTTCTCGAGCGTGCGGGGAATCAGCAGCAGGTGGGCGTCGGGCAGGGCCGCGCGGATCTGCGCCTCGGTCTCGTCCAGGCTGCGGCCGTCCTCGCGCATAGCCAGCGCGTACTCCACCAGCAGGCCCTCGGCGCCCGAGCCGGTGCGCGAATCGATGCAGCGCACGTCGAGCTCGTGGGTCTCGGCGACCAGGCATGCGTTGGAATAGCAGGCGGACCACTCGCTGCACAGCGAGATAAAGATCGCGCTGTCGTGGCCATCGGCGCGTACGCGGTCAAACAGCGCCTTGAACTCGCCGGCGCTCGGCTGCGAGGTGTGCGGCAGCTGCTCGGAGCCAGCCATGCGGGCGACGTATTCCTCGGCGGTAATCTGCACCTGGTCGAGCAGGTCCTCGCCCTCGATAATCACATGCAGCGGAATCACGTAAATGCCGAGCTCTTGGGCACGGGCGGGGGAGATGTCCGACGTGGAGTCGGTTATGATGGCAAAAGACATAATTGCACCTTTCGTTGGGGCGCGGCAGCGCCGCCTTCTGAAAGCAAAGTGCGACAAGTATAGTGGAGTTGCTCTACATTGCTAGGTTCAATTGTTGAATAGTCAACAGTTTGAAGCGGTGGTGTGGAAATCATCAACTGGGGAAGAAGGGTGCCGATGGCGGCATTGCAACTTTGCGAGCGGCCGGTTGTGCTGTTCGATTTTGACGGCACGGTGGCCGATACGGGTCGGGCAGTGATGACCTCGACGCGCAAGACGCTGGCTGCGCGCGGGTTTTCGGAGACGCAGATGGGTGATCTGCGCCGCATGATCGGGCCGCCCCTGTGGAAGAGCTTTCACGACTTTTACGGCTTTTCCCGCGAGGAGTCGCTTGTGGTGGCCGACGAGTACCGCGCCTTTTTTGATGAGCTGGGACCGGAGGAGTACCCCGTGTTCGATGGGATTCCCGAGCTGCTGGATGAGTTGGCCGCCCGGGGCAAGCGTATGGCCGTGGCGACGTCACGCATGGAGGCCAAATGCATCGACATGGTGCATGAGCTTGGTCTTTCTCAGTTCGAAGCCGTGGTTGGCATGAATCCGCCGCAGGGGCGCGAGACCAAGGCCGATTCGGTTCGCGATGCCCTGGCGGCGCTCGGCGCGACGGCGGACGATGCCGTGATGATCGGCGATCGCTTTAACGACGTCGAGGGCGCGCACGCGATGGGCGTGCCGTGCATCGGCATCTATTCGGGCGCGGCGGCGCCGGGTGAGCATGAGGCGGCGGGTGCCGATGCAGTGGTGCACTCGGTGGCCGAGCTTGCTAAACTTTTCTCTATCTAGGAACTAAATGTGAGGGGCGGGTACGCTTGCCGCTCATTGGTAAGGAGGCAGTCTATGAATCAGGTGGAGCAGAGCGTCGCTGAGTATGTCGACGAGGTCTGGGAAGATGTCGTCGCCGATATCGAGCAGCTGGTGAGCTATCCGTCCGTGGCAGTTTCTGCCGATGCAGAGCCCGGCGCGCCGTTTGGCCGCCCGGTCCGTGACGCGCTCGACTGTGCGCTCGGCATCGCGCAGAAGCTTGGCTATCAGACGAGCGACGACGAGGGCTATGTGGGCATTGCCGATATCCCTGGCCGCGGCGACAAGCAGCTCGCGACCATCTGCCACGTGGACGTGGTGCCCGCCGGCCCGGGCTGGAACACCGACCCGTTTGCGCTGGAGCGTCGCGAGGGCTGGCTGCTCGGCCGCGGCGTTATCGACGACAAGGGTCCGGCGGTGCTGTCACTCTACGCCGGCGCCTATCTGCTCAAGCACGGCATTACCCCGCGCTATACTTTCCGCGCGCTGCTGGGCTGCGATGAGGAAGTGGGCATGTCCGACGTTCACCATTATCTGGAGAACCACGCAGACCCCGACTTTTTGTTTACGCCCGATGCCGAGTTTCCGGTCTGCAATGCCGAGAAGGGCCAGTTTGGGGCGACGTTCGTGAGTCCCAAGATCGACGGCGGGCGCATCGTGTCGTGGAGCGGCTCCGAGGCGAGCAATGCCATTCCGTCGCAGTCCATCTGCGAGCTCGCGATTGCCGCCGATGAGCTGCCGGCGCCCGTTGAGAACGCCGACCGCCTGGAGATCACGGCGCTTGATAACGGGCATGCGCAGATTTTCGCCCACGGCATTGGCGGTCATGCCTCGATGCCAGAGGGAACGATCAACGCCGTCGGGCTGATCGTGGCGTATCTGCGCGAGGCCGAGGACGCGTTTGGTGCACGCGACGAGCGCCTGCTGACGCCTGCCGAGCACGAGTTCGTCAAGTTCCTGGCCTTTGTGCATGCGGACGCCTATGGTCGCGGCCTGGGTATCGATGCGACGAGTCCGGCGTTTGGCCCGCTTACCTGCAACGCTGGCGTCATCCGCGTGGCGGATGGCCATATTGAGCAGGTCATCGACGTGCGCTTCCCCGACAGCACGAGTGCCGATACCATCCGCGAGCAGCTCGATCCGCTCGTGGGCCGTTTTGGCGTGACGTGCCGTGTGGGTCGTGCGAAGGTGCCGTTCTCGGTCTCTGCCGACGATCCGGCCGTGAAGGCGCTTATTGATACCTATAACGAGTTTACGGGCAAGCATGCTGAGCCCTTTGCCATGGGCGGCGGCACGTACGCGCGCAACTTTGCCCGCGCCGTCTCGTTTGGCCCCGAGGAGACCGGTCTGGAGCTGCCCGAGTGGGGCGGCCAGATGCACGGTCCCAACGAGTGCGCCAACGAGGAACAGCTCAAGCAGGCGCTCAAGATTTATATCGTGGCAATCTTACGTTTGAACGAGCTTGAGCTTTAAGGCTGCGGCGTTTTAACAACTTAGCACCCCTTTCGTCCGGGCTTTTTAAGTTGCGGTGGAATAGTTCCTAGAATGGGCCATTTGATGGCCAAGCAGGAACTATTTCACCGCAACTTTGTTTTTATTGGTGTAAAAGGCGGGTCATGCTTGGTGGCGGGTTTGTTATTCGTTTGTAAAGCCGAGCCGCGCTTGCGGTAAGGGTCTATCAGATGCCCGTAATAAAGCGCAGCTGACGCGGGCGCTGCCCGATCGAGACCGTATCTTTCCAAACAGCAAAGCGGGCAGGGTGCCCGCGAGTCGCTTGTATGAAAGGAAGATCATGCTCGATCAGGCTTATTCTCGTCGTCAGTTCCTCGGCCTCGCTGGTGGTCTTGCCAGCATCGTCGGTCTCGGTCTCGTTGGTTGCGGCGGCGCAGGCGCAACCGACGCCGCCGACAAGGGTAGCGCCGCTGCTGCCGAGTCCGTCTCGGGTGAGGTAACCTACGACGGCGCCTCCTCGTTCCAGGCTCTCGTCGAGGCTGCTGCCGAGAAGTTTATGGATGCCAACCCCGACGTCTCCGTCTCCGGTTCGGGCAACGGTTCGGGCAAGGGCCTGACCGCTGTCGCCGCCGGCACCGTCACCATCGGTAACTCTGACGTCTTCGCCGAGACCAAGCTCGAGGCCGATCAGGTCAAGAACCTCGTCGACCACGAGGTCGCCGTCGTGGGCATGGGCCCCGTCGTCTCCAAGAACGTTACGGTCGACGACCTGTCCCTCGAGCAGCTCAAGGGGATCTTCTCCGGCCAGATCACCAACTGGAAGGAGGTCGGTGGCGACGACGCCACCATCGTCGTCCTCAACCGCAAGGCCGGCTCCGGTACCCGCGCCACCTTTGAGGCTGCCGTCTTTGGCGACGAGGCCAACGACTTTAAGGGCGACGCCGAGCTCGACAAGTCCGGCGACGTCCAGACCCAGATGGCCAGCACCGACAACGCCATCTCCTACCTCGACTTCTCGCACTTCGACGACTCCAAGTTCAACGCCATCAAGGTCGAGGGCGTCGAGCCCAAGAGCGCAAACGTTACCGACGACTCCTTTAAGATCTGGGCGACCGAGCACATGTACTGCTCCAAGGACGCCGACGAGGCCACCACGGCCTTCCTGGAGTTCATGCTTTCCGACGACGTCCAGGGCAAGCTCGTCGAGGAGCAGGGCTTTATCCCCGTCTCTGCCATGAAGGTCGTCAAGGACGCCAGCGGCAAGGTATCCGCTAAATAAGTAATCGCCCCGGAAAGGTTTGCAATGGCAAAACAGCTGCCAAAGCGCGACCTTGAGAACGTGGGCCTGGGCGTCACGGGCGCGTGCGTAGCGCTCGTGACGCTTGTCGTTGCCGCGCTCATCTTTATGGTCGCCCAAAAGGGCCTCTCGGCTTTTCTCAAGGACGGCGTCTCGGTCGTAGAGTTCTTCGCCGGCACCAAGTGGGATCTGGCCAACACAGCCGAAAACGGCCTGCCCTACACCGGCGCCCTGCCCCTGATCGTCACCTCGTTTGCGGTCATGGTGCTCTCCACGCTCATCGCGCTGCCCATCGCCATCGGCTCTGCCATCTTTGCGGTCGAGATCCAGCCTAAGTTTGGCTCCAAGGTCTTTCAGCCGCTTATTGAGCTTTTGACCGGCATTCCCTCGGTCGTCTTTGGCCTGATTGGCTTTCACGTGGTCGTCGGTCTTATGAAGAGCGTTTTCCACGTAAGCACGGGTCTGGGCATCTTGCCCGGCGCCATCGTACTGGCGGTCATGATTCTGCCGACGATGACTACGCTTTCGGTCGACGGCCTGCGCGCCGTGCCCGATAGCTACCGTCAGGGCTCGCTCGCGCTGGGCTATACCCGCTGGCAGACCATCTGGCACGTGGTGCTCAAGTCCGCCATGCCGTCGCTCATGACCGCGGTCATCCTTGGTATGACCCGCGCCTTTGGCGAGACGCTCGCCGTGCGTATGGTCATCGGCGGCATCGAGGCCATGCCGACGTCGCTGCTGTCGCCGGCGTCCACCATCACCACCACGCTCACCACGTCTATGGCGGTCTATGCCGAGGGCTCGGCCCAAGACGATGTTCTGTGGGCGCTCGGTCTGCTGCTGATGGGCATGAGCCTCATCTTCATCTTGATCATCCACCTTATCGGCCGCAAGGGGGCGAAGGCTCGTGGCTAGCACGCGCATCCACATCGACGAGGCGAGACTCGGGCGTGTCCAAAGGCAGGACCGCATCGCCACGGGCGTGCTGACGGCGATTGTCGCCATCGTCATGCTTATCGTCGTCTCCATGGTGGCCTACATCCTGTTCGAGGGTATCTCGACGCTGTTCCAGCCGGGCTTTCTCACGCAGCCCGCACGCGCCAACGGAACGCAGGGCGGCGTGCTCTACCAGCTGTTCGACTCGTTCTATCTGCTGCTGATCACCCTGATCATCTCGGTGCCCATCAGCCTGGGCGGCGCGGTCTTTTTGGTTGAGTACGCGCCCGATGGGCCTATTCGCGACATCGCCTCGACCGCCATCGAGACGCTGTCCTCGCTGCCCTCCATTGTCGTAGGCATGTTCGGCTTTCTGGTGTTCTCGGTGCAGCTGGGCTGGAAGTACTCCATCATCTCCGGCGCCGTCGCGCTCACCATGTTCAACATCCCCATCCTGGTGCGCGTGATTCAGCAGGCGCTCGAGGACGTGCCGCAGGCCCAGCGCGATGCGTGCCTGGCCATGGGCCTCACTCGCTGGGAGGCCACACTGCACATCCTGATTCCCGAGGCCATGCCCGCCATCGTGACCGGCATCGTGCTTTCGGCCGGCCGCGTGTTTGGCGAGGCCGCGGCGCTGCTCTTTACCTCGGGCATGAGCTCGCCGGTTCGCCTGAACTTCTTGAGTTTTAACCTGTCGAGCCCCACCTCCGCCTGGAACGTGTTCCGTCCCGGCGAGTCGCTGGCCGTGCACATCTACAAGATCTATGGCGAGGGCAGCCCCGAGGCCCAGCAGATCGTCTGGGGCATCGCGGCACTGCTGATGATTTGCGTGCTGCTGTTTAACGTAGTCGCCCGTATCGTGGGCAAGCAACTGGCAAGGAAGATGACGGCCGAATGAGCGAGATGAACACAACGCCCGCAACCGAGGCGGCATCGTCCGACACCCAGGACTTTTTGTCGAGCGTGGGGGAGAGCGAGAAACGTGTTCGCGTGAGCGACAAGGCCGTGAGCGACGAGGTCGTGGTCTCCACCAAGGACGTCAACGTGTACTATGGCGACCACCATGCGCTGCACGATGCGTCGCTCGACTTTCACAAGGGCGAGATCACGGCGCTCATCGGGCCTTCGGGCTGCGGCAAGTCGACCTTTTTGCGCAGCCTCAACCTTATGAATCGCGAGATTCGCGGCTGTCGCGTGGAGGGCGAGATCAACTACCGCGGCCGCAACGTGAACACCAAGACCGAGAACACCTACGAGCTGCGTCGGTCCATTGGCATGGTGTTCCAGCAGCCAAACCCGTTCCGCAAGTCCATTCGCGACAACATTACGTTTGCGCCCAAGCGCCACGGCATCACCGACCGCGACGAGCTCGACCGCATGGTCGAGGAGAGCTTGCGTGGCGCCGCGCTGTGGGACGAGGTCAAGGACAAGCTGGACAAGAGCGCCTACGCGCTTTCGGGCGGCCAGCAGCAGCGTTTGTGCATCGCGCGCACGCTTGCGCTCAACCCCGACGTGATCCTGTTTGACGAGCCCTGCTCGGCGCTCGACCCCATCTCGACGCTGGCGATCGAGGACCTCATGTCGTCGATCGCGGCCGACCGCGCCATCGTCATCGTGACGCACAACATGGAGCAGGCGTCGCGCGTGTCCAACCGCACGGCGTTCTTCTACATGGGCGATATGGTCGAGTACGACGAGACCGACGAGATTTTCCAACGGCCCAAGGATAAGCGGCTGAATGATTACCTCACCGGCATGTTCTCCTAGTCCGGGACATGCTTGAGGCCTGCGGCGGCCACGGTTGTCGCGGGACTGATTGGAGAGGCGGGTCATCTCTTGCGGGAGATGGCCCGCCTTTTTGTGTCGTGTGCTGGTGCGCTTGCCCAAAACCACCACAAAGGTGCCTGTCCCCTTTGTGGTGGTTTTCGCTATCATGGACAACGTTGAATTTCTACGAAGGAGCAGGGCATATGGCGATTCTTTTGGGATGCGATTCCGTCAGCCTAGAGTTTCCCACCAAGCATATTTTCGATAGCGTGACGCTCGGCGTGGGCGAGGGCGACCGCATTGGTATTGTCGGTAAAAACGGCGACGGCAAGTCGACGCTGCTGAGCGTGCTCGCCGGCACGCTGGAGCCCGATGACGGACGCGTGACGCACCGCCGCGGCACCACGATCGGTCTACTCGGCCAAAAGGATCAGCTTGTCGACACCGATACCGTGCATCATGCCGTTGTGGGCGACACGCCCGAGTACGAGTGGGCGTCGAGCCCCCGTACGCGCCAGATCCTCGCCGGCCTCATTAGCGATGTGCCCTGGGAGGGCATGGTAGGCGAGCTCTCGGGCGGTCAGCGCCGCCGCGTGGACCTCGCGCGCCTGCTGATCGGCGACTACGACGTGCTCATGCTCGATGAGCCCACCAACCACCTGGACATGCGCACCATCAACTGGCTTGCACGCCATCTTAAGGCCCGCTGGCAGCGCGGTCAGGGCGCGATGCTCGTGGTCACGCACGACCGCTGGTTCTTGGACGAGGTCTGCACCAGCATGTGGGAGGTCCACGACGGCCAGGTCGATCCCTTCGAGGGCGGTTACTCCGCATATATCCTTCAACGCGTTGAGCGCGACCGCATGGCCGCCGTCACCGAGGAGCGCCGTCGCAACATGGCGCGCAAGGAGCTCGCGTGGCTGAGCCGCGGCGCCCAGGCTCGTTCCACCAAGCCCAAGTTTCGCGTTGAGGCTGCTCGCGAGCTGATCGCCGACGTGCCGCCCGTACGTGACGAGCTAGAGCTCAAGCGCCTGGCCGTGAGCCGCCTGGGCAAGCAGGTTATCGATGTGGTCGACGTGGACGCCGGCTATGCGGATGCCGATGGCACGTCCAAACAGGTGCTCACCGATGTGACCTGGCTCATTGGTGCGGGCGATCGCTATGGTCTTTTGGGCGAGAACGGCGCCGGCAAGTCCACGTTGCTCGACGTGATTCAGGGCAAGATCGCGCCCCTGCGCGGTCGCGTGAAGATTGGCCAGACGGTGCGCTTTGGCGTGCTGTCGCAGCAGCTCGAGGAGCTCGAGCCCTACATGGGCGACACGATTCGCGAGGTGCTCAGCAACTATAAGAAGTACTACGTCATAGACGGCAAGGAGACTTCGCCCGAGAAGCTTTGCGAGCGTCTGGGCTTTTCGACGCAGCAGCTCTGGAGCCGCATCGGCGATCTTTCGGGCGGCCAGCGCCGCCGCCTGTCGCTGTTGCTGACGATCCTGGACGAACCCAACGTGCTCATCTTGGACGAGCCCGGCAACGACCTGGATACCGATATGCTGGCGATTGTCGAGGACCTGCTCGACGGCTGGCCCGGCACGCTGATTCTGGTGACGCACGACCGCTTTTTGATGGAGCGCGTGACTGACCAGCAGTGGGCGCTGCTCGATGGCCATCTGACGCATATGCCTGGCGGCGTCGACCAGTACCTGCGCCTGTGCAACGCCACCGCCGAGGGCGAGCCCGTGGGTGCACCGAGCGCCAAGACCGGCACGTTTGACACCGGTGCCGCGGCGGCTGCGGCCGAAAAGCCCAAGTCGAGCGGCCAGCCCAATGGCCTTTCCAACGCCGAACGCCAGAAGCTTCGCCGCGAGGTGAGCTCGCTCGAGCGCAAAATGGAGACGCAGCGCGCCCGCGTGGAGGAGGCCGAGGCCGCGATGGCTCAGGTCGACCCCACCAACTACACGGCGCTGGGCGAGCAGCAGGCAAAGATCGACGAGGCCCACGCCGCCATGGACGAGTTGGAGATGGCGTGGCTCGAGGCGAGCGAGAGGCTCGAGGGCGAGGAGTAGGCGAGGATGATCAAGGCCGCGTTTTTCGATATCGACGGCACGTTGCTGAGCTTTAAGACCCATCGGATTCCGGCGTCGGCGCAGCAGGTGCTCGACAGCTTTCATGAGCAGGGGATTGCGTGCGTGATCGCCACGGGTCGCCCGACCTATCAGATGCCCGATTGGCTGTTCGAATTGGGTTGGGATGCGTACATTACGCTCTCGGGCCAGCACTGCTTTGATGCCGAGGGGGTTTACCGCAGCTGCCCGATCGATCCGGACGACGTTGCGGTGATCGTGGACCAGGTGGCGCAGGGACGCTACGACTCGCTGTGTATGCAGGGCGAGAACTCGTTTGTGAACCGCCTGTCCGAGCGCGTGGTGACGGCCGGCAACAACGCGGGGATCGTCTACCACGAGGAACCGTTTGAGCGCGCCTTTGACGCACCGGTCTACCAGTTCTGCGCCTTTGTGGACCCGGCCGACGAGCATATCGTGACCGATGCGGTGTCGCATTCGCTCACTACGCGCTGGTGCGATCTGTTCTGCGACATTATTCCGGCAAACGGCGGCAAGGACCTGGGTGTGGCGGCGACGCTGGAGCGCCTGGGCATCGACGCGAGCGAGGCGATTGCCTTTGGCGACGGCGAGAACGACCTGTCGATGTTTGCCGCCGTGGGCACGAGCGTGGCCATGGGCAACGCGCAGGCGACCGTGAAGGCCGCAGCGACCTACGTAACGACCGCCGTGGATGACGACGGCATCTACAACGCCGCAAAGCACTTTGGGCTGGTGTAGCTGCAGATTCGGCACTTGGGGACACTCCTTGCCAATCCGACCGGCGAGTTGGCCAATCGGCAAAGACTGTCCCCAATGACTAGTCGTTTAAGAACGTCCTCAATGACTACCCGTTTTTTGTGAATCAAGGCTAACTTTCTAAACAATGTAGTAAGACATGGGCAACTTTTGCGGTAAAGTAAATCAAGCAAAAGTATCCAAAGGCTAACTAGAAGCCATCGCGAAAGGCGGCCCATGGCCCTGCGTGAATCTGGAGAAGACTATCTCGAATCTATCTATGTGCTCTCGGAACGGCAGGGTACCGTTCGCTCGATTGACGTTGCCGAATACCTTGGCGTAACCAAGGCAAGCGTCTCCAAGGCCATGGCGACGCTGGAAAGCAACGGCTATGTCGAAATGGGCAAGCGCGATGTGCACCTGACGGAGCGAGGGCTTGAGGTCGCCCGCCAAATGTGGGAGCGTCACTGCTTTTTTGTAGAGCTGCTCGAGGAAGCAGGCGTTTCGGCAGAGGTTGCCTCGCAAGAAGGTTGCCACATGGAGCATTGCCTGAGCGAGGAGAGCTTCGAGAAGTTGAGGGCGATGTTGAGCCGGGGCAGCGACAGGGACCAGTAGCCCCGCCAACCAAATCCAACTCAGACAAGGAACCCCGCCAGCAAGCGATGCCCAAGAACCGCCAGCAACGTCACCGCAGGCCGGGGCCGGGCTTGGTTTTTGAAAACACTCCGCAGACCAGAAGCGCCCCCGTTCGTAGCTCCGAAGGAGCAGAACGGGGGCGCTTCATTGGTCGAGGACGTTTTCAAAAACCAAGCCCGGTCCCGGCCGGAGGGACCACAGGCGCTACAGGTTCTTGACACCCATCGCGCGCATGGCGTTCAGGATAGCGATGATCGCCACGCCTACGTCGCCAAAGACGGCAAGCCACATATTGGCGATACCCAGCGCTGCCAGCACAAGGATCAGCAGCTTAATGCCCAGCGCAAAGATTATGTTCTGCCAAACAATCGACATGGTCTTGCGCGCCACGCGGATCGCGCGGGAAATGTTGGACGGCTTGTCGTCCATCAGCACCACGTCGGCGGCCTCGATCGCGGCGTCGGAGCCCATGGCGCCCATGGCAATGCCCACATCGGCGCGCGTAAGCACAGGCGCGTCGTTGATACCGTCGCCGACAAAGGCGAGCTTGCCCTTGCCACTTTCGGCCGCGAGTAGCGCCTCAACGCGCTCGACCTTGTCGCCCGGCAGGAGCTGCGCGTGGAACTCGTCGAGACCGAGTTGCTTGGCCACAGACGCTGCAACCTCCTCGCGGTCGCCCGTGAGCATGACGGTGCGGTTGATACCGGCGGCATGCAGGTCGCGAATCGTTTGCTCCGCATCGGCCTTAACGGTGTCTGCAATCACGATGTGGCCGGCGTACACGCCGTCAACGAGCACGTGGAGGATCGTGCCGACAACCTCACAGTCCGGTGCTTCAACGCCGGCCGCGGCGAGCATCTTGGCGTTGCCAACGACGACGTGCTTGCCGTCGATGGTTGCCGTCACGCCGTGGCCCGCGTCGTTGGCGGAGTCGCTCACGCGCTTGGGGTCGACCTCGCCCTGGTAGGCGTCGCGCACGGACTGCGCGATGGGGTGATCGGAGAACGACTCAGCAAGGGCTGCGACTTCGAGCAGCGACTGCTCGGTATAGCCAGCCTCGGGGTGCACCGCGACGACTGAGAACGTGCCGTTGGTGAGGGTGCCCGTTTTGTCGAAGACGATGGTGTCCACGTCGGCGAGCGTCTCGAGGTAGTTGGAGCCCTTGATGAGAACGCCCAGCTTGGACGCGCCGCCGATGCCGCCAAAGAAACTCAACGGTACGCTGATCACGAGGGCGCACGGGCAGCTGACGACCAGGAAGGTCAGGCCGCGCAGGATCCAATCGGACCAAGCGCCAGTCACCAGGCCGCCGCCAAGCACGAGCACCGCGGCAGCGCCAGTGACGGCGGGGGTGTAGACGCGGGCAAAGCGCGTGATGAAGTTCTCGGTGCGCGCCTTCTTTTCGCTGGCATTCTCCACGAGCTCCAGAACACGCGCGACGGTTGACTCGCCAAAGAGCTTGGTGGTGCGCACGTGGATGAGGCCCGTCATGTTGATGCAACCGCTGATGATATCGTCGCCGGTCTTGGCCGGGCGGGGGACCGACTCGCCCGTGAGTGCGGCGGTGTCGAGCTGGGTTTCGCCCTCGACGATGACGCCGTCGATAGGCACGCGCTCGCCGGGCTTGACCACGATCACGGTGCCGACGGCGATGTCATTGGGAAAGACCTGTTCGAGTGTGCCGTCGGCTTGCTCGACGTTAGCGTAGTCGGGCGCGATGTCCATCATGGCACTGATCGACTTGCGGCTCTTGCCCACGGCGTATGCCTGGAACAACTCGCCGACCTGGTAGAACAGCATGACAGCGGCGCCTTCGGCCATGTGCGGGTCGGTGTCGGGGAAGAGCACCATGGCAAACGCGCCGATGGTCGCGACGGCCATGAGGAAGCTCTCGTCGAAGGCCTTGCCGCGGCGGATGTTATTGAATGCCTTTTGCAGTACGTCGTAGCCGGCAATCAAAAACGGCACGAGGAACAGCACAAAGCTGGCGTAGATGTTGCCGGGCTCCCCAAATGCGATAGTGAGGGCGCCGAGCTCGTCGAGGGCATAAACAACGGCAAAAATGCCCAGTGCTATCAGGATGCGGTTGCGCTTATGCTCAAGGGACTCTTTCTTCTTGCGCTTCTTCTTTTTCTTTTTGGGATCGGCGGCTGTCATGATTCAAACCTCTCATTTGAGTTTATGAACACTCGCTCATATAATTTCGCGAGCAAAGGCCGCGGCAAGCGCGGCCTCGCAGGTCAACGTATGCGCGGGTTAGAGAATGATCTCGCAGTCCGGCTCGGCGTCGGCGGTGAACTCAACGACGCGGTCCAGGACCTCGTCGAACTTGGCGTCGTCGGCCTCGAGCGTCAGCTTCTGGGTCATAAAGTTGACCGAAACGGACTTGACGCCATCGAGCTTAGCCAGCTCGTCCTGAAGTTCACGCGCGCAGTTGGCGCAATCGATCTCGTCGAGCTTGAACTGCTTTTTCATGGTGGGTTCCTTTCCCTGTGTTAGCGGTCTGGGTGCCGGCCGCGCTGATACCGTGGTTGATTGCTATTCGCAGATATGGCTCATGCCCTGGTTAAGCATGGTGTAGACGTGATCGTCGGCAAGCGAGTAGAGAATGTTGCGGCCGTCGCGGCGGAACTTGACCAGGTGCGACTGCTTAAGCGTGCGCAGCTGGTGCGACACCGCAGACTGCGAGGTCGCGGTCGCTTCGGCGATGTCAGCCACGCAGAGCTCGCGACCCATGAGGGCATAGAGAATCTTGATGCGCGTGGTGTCGCTGAAGACCTTGAACAGGTCGGCAAGGTCGTAGAGAAGCTCCTCGTCGGGAAGGTCCTCGGGCGAGCAGGTGGTGGGGACGATCGGCTCGGTGGCCTCGATGCCAGTCTTTGTTTCATCAGCGTGGCTGCTCATTGCAACATCCTTTCATATGAACATGCGCTCATATAACTTACTTCCGATTATATGAGCGCATGTTCATATGTCAATGACGTTCAGGTAATTCGTCGCACAAAATGATGGGGAATAGTGGACGAGATTCCGGACTGAGCGGTTTTGATAGCCGATGCCGGGGTGGGTGCCCCCGCGCCGGTAGCGCGCAGAGATGTGGTGTAAGAGGCGGGGAATGCCCCGCC
>NZ_QRKO01000003.1:0-135122 GCF_003471985.1 Collinsella sp. AM15-2
AGGCAACACCAATAACAATCACTAATCACAAGTGATTTGTGATTAATCACTTGTGATTTACAAGGTGTAACGATATAATTAAATGGAAAACGTGCAAAATATTTACATAAACAGGAGGGAGAAACTTGGAACTAGCATTTAGAGAAAGCTTAAAAAAGATGAGAGGTACCAAATCAAAAGAAAAATTCTCCCAAGAATTAGAAATGAGTAGATCAAATTATTCATTGATTGAATCAGGAAAATCAGATCCGACATTAAAAACATTGGAACGAATTGCAGAATTGACAAACTCAACCTTAGTTATTGACTTAATTCCTAATGAATTAGAACAAGTAGAGTTGCAAATAGAAGAAGAGAAGCAACAATTTCGTTAATATATTTAACGAAATTGTTGCTTATTTTTTTTAAAAGCGGTATACTAGATATAACGAAACAACGAACTGAATAAAGAATACAAAAAAAGAGCCACGACCAACTTATTTTCCGCCAAGAAAATAAGTTGCGAGCCTTAATTGATTACCACCAATCAATTAAAGAAGTCGAGACCCGAAATTTGGTAAAGTATTTAATTACTTTATTAATCAGATACTTAAATATCTGTAAACCCATTATATCGGGTTTTTGAGGGAATTTCAAGTCTTTAAGAAGATACCAGGCAATCAATTAAGAAAAACTTAGTTGATTGCCTTTTTTGTTGTGATTCAACTTTGATCGTAGCTTCTAACTAATTAATTTTCGTAAGAAAGGAGAACAGCTGAATGAATATCCCTTTTGTTGTAGAAACTGTGCTTCATGACGGCTTGTTAAAGTACAAATTTAAAAATAGTAAAATTCGCTCAATCACTACCAAGCCAGGTAAAAGCAAAGGGGCTATTTTTGCGTATCGCTCAAAAAAAAGCATGATTGGCGGACGTGGCGTTGTTCTGACTTCCGAAGAAGCGATTCACGAAAATCAAGATACATTTACGCATTGGACACCAAACGTTTATCGTTATGGTACGTATGCAGACGAAAACCGTTCATACACGAAAGGACATTCTGAAAACAATTTTTAAAAATTAGTATATTTTAAAATCCGCCCATACCGGCAGCATAAGGATCATCACAAGTACCATCGCTATACCAATGAGTAGATCCGATATAGTTACCAGCTGCTTCATATTGATCTAATTGACGAATGACATACTTACCACCACTATTATTGGAAGAAGAAATACTGCTAGAAAATCCACCAGAATTATTATCAGAGTAGTTACTACCGCTAGAATAATCGTTCTGCTGAGAACTCTGCTGTTGAGCTTGTGCTGTTACTTCCTCTAGAGCCTTCGCTTCAGCTTCAGCTTTTGCCTTGTTCACATCATCAATACGAGTTTGATAACGACTGATCTGTTCATTGATTTGATCAATGAACTTTTTAGAATCCTTTTTGGCATCTTCAAAAAAGAGCTTCTGATTATCTTTGTTAGAAATATCATTAAGAAGGCCATTGAGGCTATTAATATGCTGTTGGAGAGAGTCAGTATCTTCAGTAGAATTTACATCAAAGTCAACATGGTCAGCTAGAGAAGTATTCCACTCATTATTTTGAGCATTACGGCAGTCTTTAATTATGGAATCGTATTCATTAAGCAACTTCGTCCAATCAGGGGAAGTGCCATCAGCATACTTATAGCTGTCATCAGAGATTTCTTTATTCAATATCTCTTTATTATTTTGAGCATTTTAATGGCATCAAGACGTTGCTCAAAAGTTAGCAGCCTAGGATCAGCTTTAAAGGCAGCAACACTATCGCTAGCCTTTGAATACAAAACTTCAACCTGCTGATTATGTTCACTACATGCTTGTTCGTAATTGTAACCAGCATAACCACCGACACAACAAGCAATAAGCAGAGCAACAATACCGGCACCAATAATTACTCGCTTTTTATTCGAAGAATTCTCAACCTCTTCATTTTCCTGAGTTTTATCTTCAGGATTGTCAATCTTGTCATTGTTAAGATCGATCATTTTAACCCCTCAATATTAAATCTGCGAGCAGTTCATGTAACCATAAACTTACCGAATCCAACCGCCCACTTTAATGCCCGATTTATTAATCCCCGTCCCAGAAAAATCCTGAGTTGCGGTGAAATAAGGACTGTTTAGCGGGTAGAAGCGTCTTTCAATCCCTATTTCAACGCAGCTTAGTTGTTACATGTGAGCCAGGCGGGCGCAGAAGTGGCCGTCGTAGGAGTCGGCGTTTACGGGGACGCTTTGGAAAAGTCCGCGGTCGTTTTGACGTACGGAGACGAGCTTCTTGGCTTGTTCGAACTCGGGTAACTGCAGAATCTGCGCCTCGGAGAGGGGTGCCAAGCTAAAACCTGCGCCCTCGGGAGAAGCCAAAAACGCATCCACGACTTGCGTGTTCTCTTCATCAAAGACCGAGCAGGTGGCATAGATAAGCTCGCCGCCGGCAGCCACGCGGGCAGCAGCCTCCTTGAGCATCGTAAGCTGCAGTTTGGGCAGCTCAACCGTCACATCTTTTTCGGTCAGGCGCCAAGGGATCTCGGGATGACGACGCATGGTGCCGGTGCCAGAGCACGGCGCATCGATAAAGACCGTGTCGAACTTAACCGGCTTGCCAAGCATGGCATCAAACGACGTCAGTACTTCATCAAGCTCGCAGGCATCACCCGAAACCGTACGAACGCCCTGAATACCGGCCTTATGCAGGCGAGCGAGATTCAGATCGCACTTGCGATCATGCAAATCGAGCGCCGTATGCTGACGCTCATAGCCCGCACGCTTGGCCTGGCACATCATCACATAGGTCTTGGTGCCACGACCGGCACCAATCTCAAGGCAGCTTCCAGGGCGCGTGGCAGCTGTGGCGATGAGCTGGGCGTTAAGATCCGAGGCCACGGCAGCAGCGCGCTCAAATACGCCCGACGAAACGGTAACCTGGGCATCAACCGGGGCATGACAGCCCGGGAAGACAGGCGCGACGCGCTGCGAGATATACGGATCGGGATTAGTCGCAAAGGCGTTCTCATGCAGAGCCAGCGGCGCGGGCGCCAGATTGCCGGCAAAGTTGAGCGTACCCTCTGGCGTGTCGAAGGATGCCATAATGCGAGCGCACAGCCAGCGCGGCAGACCCATCAGACGCGACAGACGAACCAATCGTCGCTCAGACTCATTCACATCGGACGCCGTAGCAAAGTCCTCAACGTTATCCGCAACCTTATGCAGTACAGCATTGGCCAAGCCAGCGGCAGACTTAGCACCGCAGCGAACCAGCTCAACTCCCTGACTTACGGCAACGCGGCCAGGCGTATGCAGGTAGAGCATCTCGAAGGCAGAAATACGAAGCGCCATGCGAACGCGCGGCGCAACCTTTTTGGGCTTATCGAGAAACTGATCGAGCAGCTCGTCCAAAATACCCTGAGTGGCGGCCACACCCAGCGCCAAGCGGGCGGCAAAAGCGGAATCGCGCTGGTCAATAGCCTTGGCCGATGCGCGAGAGGACAGCACGTCGCGCGCATACATGCCGCGGCGATCAGCCTCCATCAGCACATCGAGCGCAAGCTTGCGCGCGGGAGACAGCTTGCTCATGACAATACACCCCACGAAAGATCGGCACCCTGCAAGCCAGCAGCCCAAGCAGAAGCGGCCATAGCACGCTTGCCATCAGGCTTAACCTTGAGCAACTCAACCGAGCCATCGGAAAGGCCAAGGTAAACACGCTTGGTCTTAACAAGAACCTGACCCTCGTCAAGTGACACATCAGCCGGCGCAGCATCGAGCACACGCACAGTCTTGCCGGCAATCACGCAACGGGCAGGCGCGGTATCGGACGAAGCAAGCACATGGCGCACGCAATCGAGCGCCGCCATTTGCGGATCCAAGCGCATCTCCTGCTTAGAAATCTTGGCAGCATGGGTAACGAGCGCCTCATCCTGTTCAGTCCACACGGCAGTGCCATCGGCAAGAGAGGGAAGCGTATCGGCAAGCAGTTTGCCGCCGAGCTCAGCGAGCTCCATAGTCAGCGCCTCGGCATGCTTACCGGCAACCGACGTGGAAGCCTGAGCACAATAAGCACCAGTATCCACGCCATGCCCAATGCGCATGATAGAAA
Source organism: Collinsella sp. AM15-2 (assembly GCF_003471985.1). Classification (NCBI taxonomy): domain Bacteria; kingdom Bacillati; phylum Actinomycetota; class Coriobacteriia; order Coriobacteriales; family Coriobacteriaceae; genus Collinsella; species Collinsella sp. AM15-2. The sequence goes on from NZ_QRKO01000003.1 coordinate 4,117, forward strand.
CGCCAGCAATCTCATCACCAGCAAGAATGGCACGTTGAATGGGAGCCGCGCCGCGCCAACGAGGCAGCAAGGACGCATGAACATTCACAATGCCGAGCGGCGCCATATGCAGTACCTCATCAGGCAAAATGCAACCATAGGCAGCCACACAGAAAATATCAGCCTGCGCAGCCTGGAGCGCCGCAACAACCTCGGGCGTCATACGACTGGCCTCAACAACCGGCAACCCCAGCTCAAGCGCCTTGGCCTTAACAGGAGAAGGCTCAAGCTTCTTACCACGCCCACGAACAGCATCGGGACGAGTAATAACAAGCGCAATCTCGTTCCCAGCCTCAACAAGCGAAGTCAGCGAAGGCACAGCAAAATCAGGCGTACCCATAAACACAATACGCATAATAATTTCTCCCCTCAAACAAAACCGAGACGGCTACAAACAACAGCGCCAGGACAAGTCGCAATCTCGACGCCAAAACAATTCAACACGTTCAAATATACCCAAAAACAAAGAAAGAGCCGCATAAAAGCAGCTCTTTCAGCAAAGCACCCATCAGCGAAGACGCCCATCCCTGGCCCGACGGCACCCGGGCGAGTCAAGCAGCGTCAACGTAGTCCCCGGGGCGCCCGCCTATATCGTCCCGCGCGCAGTTTCGCAGCGCAGCGAGAATGTTTGAGCACGGGATGATATAGGCGGGAGCCCCGGGGACGGACAAACCTACTCCGTCTCGCCCGGTCGAGCGCCGCGGGCCAGGGCGTCCTGGTACTCCTTGACGGCCTTGAGCCTCTGCATCGGCTTCAGTCGCTCGAACATGGTGTTGCCGTGCAGGTGATCGATCTCGTGCTGCAGGCACACGCAGAACAGGTCGCCCGAAGCCTCATAGCGAATCAGGTTGGCATCCAAGTCGTACGCCTCGACGGCGACATGGTCGGGACGCTCGATCTCGCAGCTAATCCCGGGGATAGACAGGCAGCCCTCGCTAAACGGCACCAAATGGTCACTCTGCTCAACAATGACAGGGTTGATGAGCACGTACGGGTCGTAGTCGTTCTTGTCGCTGTAGTCGCAGTCGATGGTGACGAGCTGAATAAGCTCGCCGATCTGCGGAGCAGCCAGGCCGCAGCCGCCGTTCTCGAACATCATCTTCTTCATCTTCTCGGCAAGCGCCTCGATCGCCGGGGTGATCTCCTCGATGACGGCGCACTCCTGGCGCAAACGAGGGTCGGGCGACAGTACGATTCCGTTGGCTTCCATGGCCATCCTTTCAGGTTGTTACATCAAATCATAGGCGTCGACGTCAACGCTCACGCTCACGCCGCGCACGGAGCCCACCTCTTTGAGGCAGGCGTCGATATCATCAGAGACATGGTACCCCACGGGCGACTTCACAAGCAGATGGAAGCGGTAACGGTCCTTGGCTCTCTCGATTACACACGAAGCCGGGCCCAGCACCTGCGGCACGGCACTCCCTGCCCGCAAAAAATCGGGCGCGGCGGCATGCCAGCGACGCTTGAGGAGCTTGGCGATGCGGCCGATGTAGTCTTGCGCGTCGTCTCGGTTCGCCGACCACACCAAAATGTTGACCAGACGCACGAACGGTGGATACAGGGCGTCGCGGCGCTGGTCCAGGTCGTAGTCGGTAAAGATCGAACGGTCGTGCTTAGCGACGGCGCGAATGACCGGATCCTCGGGCAGGTAGGTCTGGATGATCACCTCACCGGGACGATCGCCGCGACCGGCACGGCCGGCGACCTGCTCCAGTAAATCGTAGGCGCGCTCCCCTGCGCGGAAATCGGGCAGCTTGAGGGCGAAGTCGGCATTGACCACGCCCACGAGCGTGACCTCGGGAAAATCGAGACCTTTAGCGATCATCTGGGTACCCAGCAACACGGCGCAATCCGCCGCATCGAACTGCTCGAGCAGCTTTTTGTGCGCATCCTTGCCACACGTGGAATCGGCATCCATGCGAATGATGGCAACGTCCTCGGGAAGCAACTGGTGCAGAGCGTCCTCGATCTGCTGCGTGCCCAGGCCCATTTTTGCCAGGTAGCGACTGCCACATTTGGGGCAACGGCTCGTGGGCGCGGGATACGGCCGCACGCGCCAAGACGAACCGCATGTGTGACACTGCAGCGTGTGTGTGCGCTCGTGATACGTAAGCGCTGTGGAGCAGTGGTTGCAGGTGGGGACGCAGCCGCACTCGCGGCACATCAGGAATGGCGCAAAGCCACGGCGGTTATGCAGCAACACGGCCTTCTCGCGGCGCCCGACCACACGCTCCAATCCCTCCATCAAGGGTTTTGAGAACATGGAGCGGCTGCCGTGCGAGAACTCGCGACGCAGGTCAGCAATGCGGACCGTAGGCAGCACGGCGTGTCCGGGGCGCTCGGGCATCTCGACACGCGTCCAGGTGGCACCGTTATACATGCCGCGGCGGCAGCGGTCGAGGGCCTCGGCAGAAGGCGTGGCCGACCCCAGCACGAGCGGGCAGCGATAGCGGCGCGCCATCTCGGCTGCCACCTCGCGCGCATGGTAGCGCGGACTGGACCCCTGCTTGTAGCTGGTCTCGTGCTCCTCGTCAATGATGATGAGGCCCAGGTCGTCAAGCGGGCAAAAGAGCGCCGAACGTGCGCCGACGACCACGCGGGCCGCACCGCTGGCAACCATATCCCACTGGTCCAGGCGCTCGCCGGCCGAAAGCCGCGAATGGAACACGGCGACCGTCTCGCCAAAGCGCGAACGGAAGCGGCCGACGGTCTGGGCCGTCAGCGAAATCTCGGGCACCAGCACGCAGGCCGAGCGACCGGCTGCAAGCACGCGCTCAATGGCGGAGAGGTAAACCTCGGTTTTGCCGGAGCCGGTGACGCCGTCGACCAACACCACGTCGCCATGAGCGTCCAGACGGGCGCGCTCAATCTGCGCGAGCGCCTGTTGCTGGCCGTTGGTAAGGGAGACCGGCGCCTTGCCGCTTGCCGAGGACAGCGTGGTCTGCTCGCTGCAGCCACGCCACGCACGGCGTTCCTCCACCACCACGACGCCGCGTTTTTCGAGCGCCTTGATGGTTGCCGACATGCTGTTGTAAAGCAGGTTGAGGTCGCGCGTCGTAACGGGGCCGCACTGAAGCGCCTCGATGAGCTGGCGCTGGCGGACCGCGGTCTTGGGCGGCGTGTAGTCAAAGCCTTCGGGCGTAAGCATCACCCAGCGGTTTTGGATGGGTTTGACGGCGGGACGCTCAACCGACCATGCTCCGTCATCGCCCTTGACCACGCGCGGGCTGCCGCCCGGAGGCAAGAACAGGCGCAGGCACTCGGAAAGCGTCGCGACGTACTCGCGGCTCATCCAACGTGCGATACGGGCGGCCTCGGCGGTAAAGAGCGGCTTGCTGAGGATAGCCTCGATAGGCTTGACGCGCGCGGGGTCGAGAGCGTCGTTACCTTGCAGGTCGCCCAGCTCGGGCGCGATGTCGACGATGTAGCCCGCGGCCGCACGGTTGCCAAAATGAACTAGGACGGTGGAGCCGATCTGGGCATCGTTGGCAAGGGGCTCAGGGATGCCGTAAACAAACGGTTCGGACAGCGCACGGGTAGGGATGTCCAGGACCACACTCGCATGGGCGGCAACGGTCTCAGGCTGCGCCGGGGCGACGGCAGGGGCCGCGGACTTCGGAGCTTCCTCCGGTTCCGGCGAACCAAACAGCGACAGTTGCTCGGCCATGGTCTCTGTACCTCCCATCCCATACGTCTTTAGAAACAAGAGCCCCGCTCGGGTGAACGGGGCTCGGATACATGCGTTTACGCAGCTGCTACAGCGCCATCGTGCGGGCGCGGTCGATGCGCGCCAGGCAGTCGTCGCGGCCGACGAGCGCCATGGTCTCGCCCAGCGGAGGGCTCACCATGTTGCCGCAGACGGCGACGCGCACGGCCTGGAACACCACGCGCTTCTTGAGGTCCATCTGCTCGGGAAGCGGCTCAAGCGCGGCGTCGATGTTCGCGGCTGTCCACTCGTCCACGCCCTCGAGCGCGGCCTTGGCGGCGTCCAGAATTGAACCCATACCCTCCTTGGCCAGGCCCTTGTTAACGGATTTCTCGTCATACTCGAGCGTCTCGGCCGTAGCGAAGATGGGAGCGGCGACGGTCACGGCGTCGGCCGGCATCTTGGTGCGCGGCTTAACGATGGCAGCAAGCGCATCGATCCAATCCTCGCCGTACTCGACATTACCCTCGATAAGACCCGCCTCGTGCAGCTCGGGGACCATGATCTCATCGGCAAACTGAGCGTCGGACATGCCGTTGATGTACTCGGCATTAACCCAATCAAGCTTCTTGGGGTCGAAGGTCGCCGGGTTCTTGGAGATGCGGTCGAGCGAGAACTTGCTGGCCAGGACATCGCGCGGGATGATTGTGGTCTCGCCGTCGAGCGACCAGCCGAGCAGCGCCAGATAGTTGACGAAGGCGTCGGACAGGTAACCGGCGTCGCGGTACTCCTCCACCGAGGTGGCGCCGTGGCGCTTGGAGAGCTTCTTGCCGTCGGCGCCCAGGATCATGGAGATGTGGGCGAACGTGGGCACGGGCGCGCCGAGGGCCTCGTAGACCATGACCTGGCGCGGGGTGTTTGACAGGTGGTCGTCGCCGCGGATGACATGGGTGATCTTCATCATGGCATCGTCGACGACGGTCGCGAAGTTATACGTGGGCGTGCCGTCGGAGCGGAAGATGACGAAGTCGTCAAGCTCCTTGGCGTCGAAGGTCACCTCGCCGTGAACGGCGTCGTGGATAACGACGTCACCGCGGTCCTCGGGCACCTTGATGCGCAGGACGTAGGACTCGCCGGCCTCAATGCGACGACGGGCCTCCTCGGGATCGAGATCGCGGCAGCGGCGCTGATAGCCCTGGAAGGGATCCTTGCGCTCCTGCGCGGCCTTACGGTCGGCCTCGAGCTGCTCCTTGGTGCAGAAGCAGGGGTAGGCCTTGCCCTCGTCCCAAAGCTTCTGGGCGGCCTGCTTGTACAGGTCCAGGCGCTCGGTCTGGGCGTAGGGGCCAAAGTCGCCGCCCACCTCGGGACCCTCGTCCCAGTCCAGGCCCAGCCAACGCATGGCGCGCAAGATAATCTGCGTGTTCTCGTCGGTGGAGCGGGTGGGGTCGGTGTCGTCGATGCGCAGGATGAACGTGCCGCCGTTTGCACGGGCGAAAGCCCAGTTATAGATAGCGGTGCGGGCGCCGCCGATGTGCAGTTTGCCCGTCGGTGAGGGTGCAAAGCGGACGCGAACGTCTGATGCCATGGAAATCTCCTCGATTGCAGGATGGATGTCTAACCGCATCAGTATAAAGCATCAAAGCAACCTCCGCACAAAGGGCACCGACCCAGTCATTGGGGACTACTCATTGGGGACAGACTTAAATGACCAGTCGTTGTAGTCATTGGGGACATTCTTGGTTTAAGACTGGTCATTTAAGTCTGTCCCCAATGAGTAATTAAGTCTGTCCCCAATGAGTAGGTGCGGAAAGGGTGTGAATGTTTGATTTACGCGCTATGATGTGCCCTTGCATAGAGAGCCCGGCGGAATGGTAACGGTCGCTGGGACACGTTTTTGAAAGGACAATCATGTCAGAAGAACTTCGTTCCATCCCACCCCAACACGGGTCCTTTGTTTTTACGTCGGAGTCGGTGACCGAAGGTCATCCCGATAAGATCGCTGACCAGATTAGTGACGCCGTCCTCGACGCAATCCTCGCCAAAGAAATAGAGCTCCAGGAGCAGGGCTACATCGCCCCCAACGGCGTGCCTGCCAACGTGGAGAACGTCCGCTGCGCCTGCGAGACCCTCGTGACCACCGGCACTGTCATCGTCGCCGGCGAGATTCGCACCCAGGCCTACGTCGACGTACAGGAAATCGCCCGCGGTGTTATCCGCCGCATCGGCTACAACCGTGCCAAGTTCGGTTTTGACTGCGACACTTGCGGCGTTATGAGCCTCATCCACGAGCAGTCGCCCGATATCGCCCAGGGCGTTGACGAGTCCTTCGAGACCCAGACCGGCGCTACCACCGACCCGATCGACCTGATCGGTGCCGGCGACCAGGGCATGATGTTCGGTTGTGCCTCCAACGAGACCAAGACCCTCATGCCCATGCCACACTACCTGGCAAGCCGCCTGGCCGAGCGCCTGGCCGCCGTGCGTCACGACGGTACCCTCGCCTATCTGCGTCCCGACGGCAAGACCCAGGTCACCGTGCGCTACGAGGAAGGCAAGCCCGTCGAGGTCACGACCATCGTCATCTCCACGCAGCACGCCGCCGAGATCGAGGACATGGGCAAGATCAAGGCCGACCTCATCGAGCACGTCATCACCCCGGTCATGGCCGCCGAGAACATGCCGTGGGACAACGCGGACATCTATGTGAACCCCACCGGTCGCTTTGTCGTAGGCGGCCCCATGGGCGACACGGGCCTCACCGGCCGCAAGATCATCGTCGACACCTATGGCGGCTACGGCCGTCACGGCGGCGGTGCCTTTAGCGGCAAGGACTGCACCAAGGTCGACCGTTCCGCCGCGTATGCCGCGCGCTGGGTCGCTAAGAACGTGGTCGCCGCCGGTCTGGCCGACCGCTGTGAAGTCGAGCTCGCCTACGCCATCGGCGTTTCCAAGCCCCTCTCAATCATGGTCGACACCTTCGGTACCGCGCATGTTGCCGAGGACAAGATCGTCGAGGCCGTAGAGAAGACCTTCGACCTGCGCCCGGGCGCGATCATCCGCGACCTGGACCTGCGTCGACCGATCTACGAGAAGACGGCAGCCTACGGCCACTTCGGCCGCGAAGACGCCGACTTTACCTGGGAGAAGACCGACCGAGTCGAAGAACTCAAAGCAGCCTGTGGCCTGTAGGCTTACGAGAAAAGCCACAGCCAAATAGAAACACGCCAAAAAGAGGTACCGGAACAACCGGTACCTCTTTTTTATTAACCGGTGGCGAAGATGAGTCGACATGGGACGCAGAATAGGTTCCCAGCTGATGAATTTTGCAGCAAGCGTGCCCCTACCATGTATCCTAAGTTCCGAGGGCTTTGGTATTTGGTCGATCGCGAGTTCCGCACGAGCCGGAGGCCACTTAATGTGGCCTCCGTGCGAGCCAGGACTGTAGAGCAGGCGACCAAATACCAAAGCCCTCGGAACGACGGGATAGAACAGGAGCGCATATGGCAGGCAAGCCGCAAACACTAGCTACGACCTCGGCATTCGAGATTTTGGGGCCCGTCATGGTCGGCCCCAGCTCATCGCACACCGCCGGCGCCCTGCGCTGCGCCCAAGTTGCCGCCAGCCTGCTGGAAGGCCGCATCACTAAGGTCACCTTTGGCCTGTGGAACTCCTTTGCCCACACCTACCGCGGCCACGGCACCGACCGCGCTCTCGTCGCGGGCATTCTGGGCCTCGACACCGATGACGAGAACATCAAGCAGGCCTTTGACCTCGCACGTGAGCAGGGCCTCGAATATCACTTTGACATCAAGGGCGACGACGCCTCCATCCACCCCAACACCGTCGACATCGATATGGTCGACGCCACGGGCGCCACGGCGCAGGTCCGCGGCGAGAGCTTGGGCGGCGGCAAGATGCGCATCAGCCGCATTAACGGCGTCGGCGTCGACATCTCGGGCATGTATTCCACGCTCTTCGTGGCGCACCAGGACGTCCCCGGCGTGCTCGCAGCGCTCACCAACCTGCTCGCCTACGCCCATGTGAACATCGCCTTCTGCCGCACCTACCGCACCGAAGTGGGCGGCCAGGCCTACTCCGTCTTTGAGACCGACGGCGCGCCCGACGACACTGTTGTCCCGATGCTGCGTAAGCTCGACAATGTCGATTACGCGACCTTTATCGAGCTCCCCGGTTCTGCTTCGTCGCTCTCCCCCGGCGTCTCGGCCAAGGAAATCTTCGACGACGGCGAGCAGCTGCTCGATGCGTGCGAGGAACTGGGGCTCAGCATCGGCGCCGTCATGGCCGTTCGCGAGGCGCGCCTGACCGGCGAGGCCCACGCCGTCGCCGCCATGCGCCGCGTGCTCGACGTCATGCGCGAGGAGACCACGGCCCCTATCGTCAATCCGCAGCGCTCGCTCGGCGGGCTTATCGGCGGCGAGGCCAAGCTTGTCGATGCCACCGGCCGCAACGACCTGAGCTCCAATTTAATGGGCGCCGTCCAGACTGACGCCGTGGCCCGCGCCATGGCCGTGCTCGAGCGCTCGGCCACGATGGGCGTAATCGTCGCAGCTCCGACGGCAGGATCCGCGGGCGTCGTCCCCGGCTGTGTGCTGGCACTCGCCGACGACCTGCAGCTCGACGACGAGCAGGTGATGGACGCGCTCTACTGCGCAGCAGCCATCGGCCTCAACCTCACCACGAGCGCCTGCGTCGCCGGCGCCGAGGGCGGCTGCCAGGCCGAGGTGGGAAGCGCCGCCGCCATGGCTGCCGCCGCGCTGGTGCAGATGCTCGGCGGCACACCCGAGCAGGCGCTCGACGCCAGTTCCATCGCGCTAAGTAATCTGCTGGGCCTCGTTTGTGACCCCGTCGGTGGCCTCGTGGAGGTGCCCTGCCAAAACCGCAACGCCATCGGCGTGGCAGCCGCCTTTAGCTCCGCACAACTCGCCCTCGCCGGCATTAAGAGCCTGGTGCCGTTTGACCAGATGGCACACGTCATGCTCTCGGTTGGCCACGCCCTGCCGGCCACGCTGCGCGAGACGGCAAAGGGCGGCATCGCACAGGCTCCGGCCGCACTTTCGGCCTGTGCAAAATGCGGTGTGTGCGGGTAGTGACCAAGAACGACTCGATAGTGGGACAAATGTCCCACCTCTTTTGAATGCCACCGTTTCCGTACCACAAACAACTAGGTAATCGCTATAATGCAAGCCCAGTAAAAACACGATGAGCCGCAAGGCGAAATTCGAAGGATATGCATACGATGTCGCAAAACGATCGAACTCAACTGATTCCCGATCCGCAGCAGCCGAGCAGGCACACCGGTGGCGTTCAGTCGCCGCGTCCTATCGCGCCGAGCCACGGTCAGGAGCGTGGTGCGGCAAACGCTTCCCAACGCCCGAACCAGCAGCGTCAGCCACGTCAGCAGCGCCAGGCAAACAGCAATACGCCCAAGCAGCCCCCCAAGCACGGTCGAGGCGATCGCGACCCCGCGCGCAAACCCGCCGAGAACAATAAGTCGGGCAAAAAGACGACGCTCTTTGTCGTCCTGGGTCTTATCGTCATTGTCTATATCGTAGGCGTCGTAGCGTTTTCCCAGCTAGCCTACCCCAACACCACCATCGCCGGCGTCGACGTCTCGTTCTCCAACGCTTCGTCTGCCGCCACCAAGGTCAACTCGGCATGGAAGCACTATAAGCTCACCGTGACAGGCGATGACTTTAGCTGGACGTATCAGCCCGAGTCCGATGAGCCCATCGTCGACGGCGAAGCTGCCGCAAAAGAGATCATCAGCCACAACGAAGCCTTTGTATGGCCGGTCCGCCTTGTGGAATCCTTAAGCGGAAAGACCAAAACAACCGCTACCTCCAACGAAGTCGATCTTGATCAAGACGTCGACCTGTCCATGCTCTCCGACACTTTTGACCAAAAGAAGTTTGAGAAGGATCTGGGCGCCGCCATCGACGAGTTTAACGAGGGGCGCTCGGGCACGTTCGAGGCCAATAGCTCCTATGACGAGCAGGCCGGCAAGTTTACCGTCGAGAAGGCGCGCTCCAACGAAAAACTCAACCGCGAGCATGTCATTAAGTATGCCGAGCTCGAGCTTGCCTCGCTGGCCGAGACCGTAGATCTTTCCAAGCTCGGCAACGATGCCTATGAGCCGCTCAATGGAACGCTGACCGATGATCAGATTCAGGCCGCATGCGATGCCGCCAACAACTTCTTGGGCGTCAACGTGACCCTCAAGCTCAACGGCGAGGATGCCGGAAAGGTTGATGGCAGCTCCGTGTTGCAGTGGATCAGCTTTGCCGATCCTGCCAACCCCACGCTCGATACGTCGCAAATCAGCAGCTGGGCAGCCGAGCTCGCGAACGGCTTTAATACCGTGGGCTCCACTCGCTGGTGGACGCGCGCCGATGGCAAGCAGTGTGCCGTCGAAGGCGGTGACTTTGGTTGGTCCATTGACAGCAGCTCGCTCGCCAAGCAGGTCGAGGACGCCATTAACAACAAGCAGACCGGCGAAATCGAGATCAAGTACTCCCAGAAGGCCGACACCTTTACCGCAAAGGGAGAGCCCGACTGGAAGGCGTATATCGACGTCGATCTGTCCGAGCAGCACGCGCGCTACTATGACGAGAACGGTAATATCGTTTGGGAGGCCAACTTTATTTCTGGCAAGCCGGGAGAGGACGCCACCCCCGAGGGCGTATGGCAGATCAACAGCAACAATGGCGCCAGCAAGCTTATCGGTGCCAAGGACCCCGAGACCGGCAAGCCCAAATACGAGAGCCCGGTCAGCTATTGGATGCCGTTCGAGGGCAATATGGTCGGATTCCACGACGCCACCTGGCAAAACGACAAGAGCTTCGATAATGCCGAGTCGTACAAGTGGTGCGGCAGCCACGGTTGCATCAACCTGCGCCTGGCCGATGCAAAGGCACTTCACGACTGCATCAAAGTCGGCCTGTGCGTGGTTGTCCACTCGTAGTGCAACGCGCGCATTCCCACAACGTGGAGCCGCTGCGACCAATCTAACAGTTCCGAAAGAATCCGCCATATGCGCCCGCCTTACGCGACGGGCGCATATACTTATTGAGGAACTTTCTATAAAGGAGACGCTATGCCGAATGTCCCCACCATCACCCCAGGCCCGGATGATGCCGAGTACACGCCCGAAGGTGCCACCGAAACGATTCCTTTGATTACAAACGTACATGCCGAAAAGCAGAGCGGACGCACGAACGATACCGCCGAGATTTCCGATGAAGAAGCCTATGCAAAGCTCAAGGCAAAGCGTGCCGAGCGTCGGCGCAAAAAGCTCATCCGACGCGGTATCGCCGTCGGTGTCGTTGTTGCCATCGCGCTCATTGCCATCATCGCAACGCTGGTCATCAACGCGCAACCCGCAGGCACCAACGGACCGGTGACCGACATGGTCACCGAAGGCACGTTTACCACCACAGTCGAAGCCAAGGGACAGCTCAAGCCTATTTCAGCCTCGGTCGTCTCCCCTTCCGTCGATGGTACGGTGGCGCAGATCAACGTGCAGGCCGGACAGAGCGTCAACGAGGGCGACGTGCTCATGACCATTAAGAACGACGCGCTCGATAGCGCTGTTTCCGAGGCGCAGCGCGCGGTCGCGGCCGCCCAGGAAGACCTGAACAATGCAAAGGCGACGCTCGCGGCCGCACAGGCCGCACCGACAACGGACAGTGACGGATCGACCGGCCCATCGGACGCAAACGCCAACGCAAATGTCGTCTCGACCGCCCAGCGCAACCTCGCCTCGGCCCAGGCAACGCTGGAGCAGGCAACTGCAAAGGCGACCGAGCGCACCGTAAAGGCCCCCAGCTCGGGCAACATCGTCGAGCTCAACGCCAAAGTCGGTGCCACGGTGACCGGAGGCACGATCATGGGCGAAGGCGACACGAGCGGCGGCAAGCAGTGCATGCAAATCGCCGACCTGTCCAAGATGAAGGTGACGGTTCAGGTGGGCGAAAAGGATATCGCCAAAATTGCCGTGGGCCAAAGCGCCAACGTGACCTATCCCGCGTTTCCCGATATCGTGAGTCAGGGCACCGTCACGGCTATCGCCTCGGTGGCAAACTCTGACTCCGGCTCCGGTAGCGGCGGCAGCGTGACCTTTAACGTCGACATCCTCATCGAAGCACCCGACAGTCGCCTTAAGCCGGGTATGACTGCCGAGGTCTCGGTAGTGACCGAGAAGCTCGACGACGTGGTTATGGTGCCGACCATGGCGCTGATGACCGAAGACGGCGAGCACTATTACGTCAATCTGGCCACCGATTCGGAAGGCAAGAAGACGCGCCGCGTGAAGGTGACCGTCGTGACGCAAAACGACAACGAGGCTGTAGTCGGTAAGACGCAGGTCAAGCGCGACGACCAGGGCAACGAGATCAACCCAGACGTCCCGGTTACCAAGTTACGCGACGGCGACACCATCGTGACGGATACCGGCACAGGCATGACGGCAGACGGCGGCGACAATATGTCTGCCGACGAGGGCAAGTAATGCGTCCCGTCATCGACATCCGCAACGTGCACCGCATCTTTGAGAGCGAGGCCGGTTGCGCCCACATCCTGCACAACGTGAGCCTGGCGGTGAACCCCGGTGAGTTCGTCGCCATCACCGGCCCCTCGGGCTCGGGCAAGTCGACGCTCATGAACATCCTGGGCTGCCTGGACAAGCCGACGGCGGGTGATTATTTCCTGCAAGGGCTCAACGTCGCCGAGCTCGACGATGATGAGCTCACCGAGGTGCGCGCGCTGAGCATCGGCTTTGTCTTTCAGAGTTTTAACTTGCTGCCGCGTCTGACGGTGATCGAAAACGTCATGCTGCCGCTGTCCTACACCAATGTGCCGCGTAGCCAGCGCGAGATGCGCGCCGTGCACGCGCTGCAAGCCGTCACACTGCCGGTCGACCATTGGGACCACCGCATATCCGAGCTCTCGGGCGGCCAGATGCAGCGCGTCGCCATCGCGCGCGCCCTTGTCAACGATCCACCCATCATTTTGGCCGACGAGCCGACGGGCAACCTGGACTCCGCCACGGGAGCGCTCGTCATGGAAACCTTCCACAAGCTCCAGGAGCGCGGCAAAACCATCGTGCTTATCACACACGACCCCGGCATCGCCGCCGAGGCCGACCGTGCCGTGACCATCCGCGACGGTCGCATTCACGACGGCGCGTATATTCCGCATGCACCGCGGACCCTACGCAGCGCCGTAGATAACCTGCCCATGATTTCCGCCTCCGCCAACCCGCCGAAAGGAGTGATGGCATGAGCGCCCGCGATCTTATCCAGGAAGCCCTTCACTCGCTCGAGGCCAACAAGGGGCGCAGCCTGCTCACCATCCTGGGCATCGTCATCGGCATCGCCTCGGTCATTGCCATGACTTCGCTCATCGGCGGCATCCAAAACAGCTTGGTCAACAGCCTGGGCCTCAACGCAGCTCGCATGGTTCAGATCTATTCGTCCCAAGAACTCTCTGATTCTGACGCCCAGAAGCTTAAAAAACTGGTGCCGCAGATTGAGCAGATCGGCATCGTCGATAGCGCGTATTCCGAGTACAAGGTCGGGGATAAAAGCTATACCGTCATGGCACACGGCGTCGATAGCGACATGCTCGATGCCGTGGGCGCCAGCAAGCTCGTTGCGGGACGTGTCTATTCACAGGCAGAGTCTCAATCAGGCTCGCGCGTGGCGCTCATCAGCCGCGGCGGCTCCGATCAGCTTTACGGCAACGAACAGGACGCACTGGGGAAAACCATCAAGGTGTCCAACGGCGAGGTGCAGATTGTAGGCGTGATTGATGGCGGCAGCGACTCCATGGGCTCACTCACGCTGTATATGCCACGCGAAACCATCTCCGGCCTGTTTGGCGACGAGAATCCTTCATTTCCCAGCGTGACGGCACTTGCCGCCGAGGGCACAGACATGGACGAGCTCTGCAAGACCATCGAGTCTAAGGTGCGCGCGATGAAGGGCATCTCGGAGGATGATGAGTACGACAGCGTATCGGCGACCTCCATGAAAAGCGCCATCGATGCACTCAACTCGTTTATGGGCGCCTTCTCGCTCATCATGGGCGCTGTCGCCAGTATCTCACTGCTTGTCGGCGGAATCGGCATTATGAATATGATGCTTACCAACGTGACTGAGCGCATCCGCGAGATCGGTATTCGCCGTGCCTTGGGCGCCAGTCGCCGCGATATCACCGCGCAGTTTTTGGCCGAGTCCTCGGCGCTGTGCGTCACCGGTGGCCTGCTGGGTGTCCTGATTGGCTATCTGCTGGCCTGGGGCCTCGCGATGTTTGCCGCAGGATCAGGGGTTCTCAACGAGCTCGGTGCCAGCGGGGAGATCACACCGAGCTTTTCAATCGCCACGGTGCTGCTGGCCTTCGGCGTCTCCGTCGGCATCGGCGTAATCTTTGGCTTCTACCCCGCTCGCCGCGCGGCAAAGCTCAACCCGGTGGAGTGCCTACGCTACCAGTAAGCCACCACCAACAAGTTGCGGCGAATTAGGGACCGTTTGGGGGTGCGGACGCCGGAAACGTAGAGATCGGCCTCGCCGAAGTCGGCCTGGGCCCGGCAGGGCCTGCGTCAGCATTGCCAAAAACGCCTATCGAAAGGGCGAATCCTTCTTGACAGAACTACAGGAACCCCCCCCACGCGGGCGGGAGGGCGCGCAGGTGCGGCAAGCGCCTAGCGCGCGAACTCCCGTAAGAGCGCGTCTTCCACTTCCCGAAGCGAAAGGGCCCCGCCTCCCTCGGCGGGACGGGTGACCACGATGCAGCGCGCTCCCACGTCGCGCGCGGAGGCGAGCTTCTCGGCCGTGCCGCCTACGGTTCCCGAGTCCTTGGTCACAAGCCACTGGGCGCCCACCTGCCGAAGCATCGCCTCGTTGAGCTCGCGGGTGAAGGGCCCCTGCATGCCGATGACGTGCGACGGCGAAAACCCCGCGTCGATGCACTTCGTTATAGCACTGGGCAGCGGGAGCACGCGCACGAAGAAGCGCTCCGCGAAATCGGCGACGCGCGTGTAGGGAGCAAGCTCCTTGCTCCCCGTCGTGAGAAGAGCGCGACCCGGGTTCTCGGAGAGAAAGCGCGCCGCGCAGGCGATCGACGCGACCGACACGACGCCTTTGGGCAGCGCCTCGACCGGGCGCGCAAGGCGCAGGCATCGTGCACCCACGGCGAGCGAAGCGGCCCGGATGTTGCCGCTTGCGAGCGTAGCGAAGGGGTGCGTGGCGTCGACAACGATGCGCGCGCCGGAAAGCTCGCGCTCCATGTCAGCCTCGTCGAGCCTGCCCGCATGCACCTCGATGCCTGGAAGCTCGCCCAAAAGCTCGCCTCCGTACTCGGTTGCCGCATAGGTACGGGCGGGGATGCCCGCCCCGCTCGCCCATTCGCACAGAAGGCGGCCCTCGGTGGTGCCGGCGAAGATGCGCAGCGCCGGCGCGGATGCGGGCGCCGTCACTTCGGGCCGCCTGGGCGCGTGATCTGGTAGAGCAGCGCGTTCATAATGGCGGCCGCCACGTTCGAGCCGCCCTTGCGACCCCTCGCGACGATGGCCGGCACGCGTCGCGCGAGTAACTCCTCTTTCGCCTCGACCACGTTCACAAACCCGACCGGCACCCCAACGACGAGCGCGGGCGCGATCTTCCCCGCGTCCATGAGCTCGGCGAGGCGCAGAAGTGCTGTGGGAGCGTTGCCGACGGCCACGATGAGCGGACCCTCGATGCCGCTAGCTTTGTCCATGCTCGCAACGGCGCGAGTCGTGCCCGCGGCGCGCGCAGCCGCGGCGACATCAGGGTCGGCCATGTAGCACACGGCCTTGCAGCCGAGCTTCGCGAGCGCGGGCTTGCTTATGCCTGCGAGCGCCATGTTCGTGTCGGTGAGCACCGTGGCCCCTGCGCGCAGTGCGTCGAGCGCACAGTGTGCGGCGTCATGGGTGAACACGAGGGAATCGGCGTACGAGAAGTCGGCAGTGGTGTGGATGACGCGCTTCACGACGGGCTCTTCGAGCGGCGGGAACGTGCGGCCGCCGAGCTCTTCGGTGATGATCTCGAAGCTGCGCCGCTCGATGTCGCCGGGCGCCATCTCCTTGGAATCCATCTAGTACTCCACTCCTTCCCTTGCACATATCCCCTGCTCGTAGGGATGTTTCTCGCACCGCATCTCGGTTATGTAGTCGGCCTTCTCCACGATCTTGCGGGAAGGCGCGCGCCCGGTGAGCGCTACTTCGACGCCGCGCGCGGACATATCGAGCGCGCGGTCCACGAGCGCCTCGTCGACAAGCCCCTTCGAAAGCGCGTCGAGCGCCTCGTCGAGCACGAGCAGCCCCTCTTGCGCGCCCTCGAGCTCGGCGAGCGCGGAAGCGAGGTTCCCATCGTGCAGCTCGCACGTCGCGGCAAGTTCTTCCGACGTCATCGACCAGGTAAACTTGTCCGACGCCTTCCCCGCGAACACGGGCACGCCGAAATGCTCGGCGAGCAGGCGCACCTCCCCGCTTTCGCCGTCTTTCAGGAACTGCACGACGACGACGCGGCGGCCTGCAGCGAGCATGCGAAGGACGAGGCCCATCGCCGCCGTGGTCTTGCCTTTGCCGTCGCCATGATACACGTGGATCATACGCCCTCCTCGATAATGCGGTAGACATACTCCATGTCGAGCGCCCCGCGCACGACGTCGGCCAGGCGGTCGAACTCGCGCGCACGGTGATCGGCCGCGGACGCCGCGCCCGCAGCACCCACGACGTTCTCGGGCAGGCCGCGCATGCGCGCGAGCGAGCGCGCGAGGGCGAGCGCCACCCCCGGTTCGTCGAACAGGCCGTGGAGATAGGTTCCGAACACGTTTCCGCAGGCCGCGCCTTCTGGTTTGCCGCCAATCGTGCCCGCAGGAGCGCAGGAGACGGTCGTTTCGCCGTCGTGAATCTCGTACCCGCGCGCCGTCATGCCGTTCCACGCCGAGAACGCGCCTTGGGCGCCCGTGATGCGCAGCTCAGACTGGGCGAGGCGCTTTTCCTCCTTGAACACCGTACTTGCAGGGATGAGCCCGAGCCCGCGCGCGGTGCCAGCGCCTTCCCTGCCGTGCGGGTCGGAAAGCTCGTCTCCCAAAAGCTGGTAGCCTCCGCATATGCCGAGCACCGGCGTGCCCGCGCCCGAAAGCGCGCGTACACAGGCTCCGATGCCGCTAGCCGCAAGCCAGCGCGCGTCGTCGAGCGTGGTCTTCGAGCCGGGAAGCACCACCAGGTCGGGTCGGCCCAGATCGGTCGTCGAGGAAACGTAGCGCACGCCCATGCCGGGCACGCGCGAAAGCGGGTCGAAGTCGGTGAAGTTCGACAGATGCGGAAGGCGCACGACGGCGACGTCGATGACGCCGCGCGCCTCGCGGGCAGATAGGCGCGGCGCGAGCGAGTCCTCGTCGTCCAGGTCAAGCGTAAGATACGGCACGACCCCCACGACGGGAACCCCGCACATCTTCTCGAGCGGGGCCAAACCCGGGCGCAGGATTTCCACATCGCCGCGGAACTTGTTCACCACAAGCCCCCGCAAAAGCGCGCGGTCCTCGGGCGCAAGGAGCGCGACCGTGCCGTAGAGCTGGGCAAATACCCCGCCCGGGTCGATGTCGCCCGCAAGCAGCACGGGGGAGGACACGGCGCGCGCGAGCCCCATGTTGACGATGTCATTTTCGGCAAGGTTGATTTCGGCGGGGCTGCCGGCGCCCTCGATGACGATGACGTCGTTTTCCTCCGCGAGCGAATCGAACGCCTCCAAAATCTGCGGCATGAGCGCCTTCTTTCGCGCGAAGTAGTCCCTCGCAGCGAAGGCTCCCTGCGCCTTGCCGGCCACGATGAGCTGGCTTCGGTGGCCGCTTTCGGGCTTGAGCAGGATGGGGTTCATGCGCACGTCGGGCGCGATGCCGCACGCCTCGGCCTGCATGATCTGGGCGCGCCCCATCTCGAGCCCGTCGGCCGTGACACCGCTGTTGAGTGCCATGTTCTGGCTCTTGAAGGGAGCCACGCGCAGGCCGTCCTGCGAAAGCACGCGGCACAGCCCAGCCGCAAGCAGGCTCTTCCCCGCGTTCGACATGGTGCCCTGGATCATGATGGGCTTCGCCCTACCCACGGGTATCGACCTCCTTCGCCGAGCCTCGGCCATCCGCGCCCGCCATAGCGCCGCTGAAAGAAGCGCCGCCCCGTTCGTCGGGTTCGCCTTCGCCCGATGCGCCTTCCGCCCGAAGCGCACGGCCGAACGCCATCGCAAGCCGGGCATTCTCCTTGCGCGTGCGCACCGCGACGCGGCACCAGAAACGGGACAGTACCGAAAACGAGTCGCACGTGCGGACCAAAACCCCCTGTTTATACAGGCGCTCGGGGATGTCTTTCGCCGGCGTGCGGACTAAAAGGAAGTTCGCATCCGACGGCACGACGGAAAGCCCGAGCGAGGAGAGCTCGTGGGAAAGCCACGCTCGCTCGCCCGCCAATACATCGCGCGTGCGCGAGACGTATTCAACGTCCTCCAGGGCGGCGATGCCCGCGGCCTCGGCGACCGAGGAGACGGGCCACGCCTGCCCCGCCCGGCGAATCCCCTCGATGAGTTGGGTGTTTCCGCTGATCAGATATCCCAACCGCAACCCCGCCATTCCGTAGAGCTTGGTGAACGCGGAGAGCACGGCCACATGGCGCGAACACGCGGCGCGTGCGGCCACGCTCCTTTCGCGGGCGTCGGGCGCAAATCCGAGAAAGCACTCGTCCACGACGAGCAGCGCGCCCACCTGCTCGCAGCGACAAGCCGCGGCATCGATCACACGGGGGTCGACGAGGCGCCCCGTCGGGTTGTTCGGATTGCAGAGGTACGCCACGTCTCTCGGCCCCTCGATCGCGCGGGCGAAGGAGGCAGGCACGTCGAAGTCGTCCGCTTCGGAGAGCGGGAACTCCTGCACGCATGCGCCGTAGTACGATGCCGCCTCCGCATATTCAGAGAACGTCGGCGCGCACACGACGAGGCGTTTCGGGCGCACCGCCGCGGCGAGCCGCCAGATGATGTCGGACGCGCCCGCGCCGCAGACGATAGTATCTTCGGGAATGCCCTGGGCGCGCGCTAGGGCGCGAACGAGGGCGAGGCTTTCCCTATCGGGGTAGGCGTCGATTCGAGAAAGCGCCTTGCAAGCTGCGGCGACGGCGCGCGGCGAGGGGCCTGCCGGATTCACGTTCACCGAGAAGTCAATGAGGTCGGAGGCGCCCCCTTCGCAAGCGATGCCGAGCGATTGCGCGCTGCCCCCATGCGTACGGGCGCGCAGGATTCCCCCGGCAGCCCGGGGCGCGGCGTGGTCTTCCCTCATGCCATCGCCCCCACGGCGAGCACGACCGCCGCGCGCGCGGCGCCGAAGACGACGAGCGCGCATACGGACGCAGCGAGCATGAGCCTTGTCGCCCGGGCGATGTCGCCCCACTCGATTTCGCGGGACGCGTCTCCTATCGTCGGTTTCTCAACGAGCTTGCCGAAATACACCGCGGGTCCCGCCAGGCGCAGCCCGAGCGCGCCCGCGCACGCTGACTCGGTCTGCGCCGCGTTCGGGCTCGCATGGCGACGCCTGTCGCGGCGCCAGATGCGCGCCGCCCCGCGCGCGTCGAGCCCGACGATCGGGCACACGGCGATCATGAGCAGGGCCGATAAGCGCGAGGGGATCCAATTCACCGCATCGTCGAGGCGCGCCGAGGCGCAGCCGAAGTCGATGTAGCGCTCGTTTTTGTAGCCCACCATGCTGTCGAGCGTGTTCACCGCCTTATACGCCATGCCCAAGGGCGCACCCCCGATCATAAGGTAGAAAAGCGGCGCGATGACACCGTCGCTCGCGTTCTCCGCCACCGTTTCCACGGCGGCGCGCGCGACGCCCTGCTCGTCGAGAACAGACGTGTCACGTCCCACGATGAGCCCGACGGCTTCGCGCGCCGCGACAAGGCCGCCCTTCGAGAACGCGCGGGCAACGGCCAGGCTCTGGCGGCGCAGCTCGCATGCCGCGAGAATCTGATAGCTCGCCCATGCCTCGGCCACGAAGCGCAAGCCGGAGTAAACCATGCCGCAAAGATGCAGGATTACCCAGGTCAAAAGCCCACACGCAAGCGGAAGCGCCACGGCGAGCACAAGCCCTGCGGCGCGCGTGCCCGCGGACGTTTGCGGGAATGCGCGCCGCAGGCGGCCTTCGGCCCACGTGATCGCGCGCCCCATGGCGACGACGGGATGGGGAAGCCAGCGCGGGTCGCCGAAGGCAAGGTCGGCCGCGAACCCGGCGGCGACGGCAAGAATCGTCATCACCGGGCATCGCCCCCCGAAGCGGGGCGAACGTCGCGAAGGCAGCGCCCATCCCAAGTGGCGGCCCATGCGCCGCCCGGCTCGGTATGCACGTCGAAGTATCCCATTTTCGGGACAGCTAGCTCGGAGAGCAGCGCTTTCACGGTACCCGCGTGAACGACGAAGACGGCGCGCCCACTCCCCTGGGCGCGCTCCGATTCGCACGCCTCCCGAAACGCCGCGATGACGCGGCGGGTGAAATCGCTCTTGCCCTCGCCATGCGGGCAGCGCGTCTCGCACCAGGAGTCTACCCAGGCGCGATAGCGCGCATCCTCTTTAAGCTCGGCGGCGCTTCGCCCCTCGAAGTCGCCGAAATCCATCTCGCGCAGACCGGGGCACGCCATAAGCTCCGCGTTCGGGAAGAGGATGCGCGCCGTCTGGTCGGTGCGGGCCATGCCGCTCGTGATAACACGGAACACGTCACGATCGCACGCGAGGTCGCGCAAAGCGCGCTCGCCCGCACTCGACAGGGGCTCGTCGGTGCCCGCCCCGCTGTAGCGATGGTCTTCCGTGCCCGCCGTGGCACCATGGCGCACGAAGACGACTTCCAAAAGCGCACCCGCGCCCTGCGTCCCTCGAGGTGCATCGGCAAGGTTTCCTTTGATGACCTGGGGAATCCCGCACGTCATGCGCACGACGACGTCGGCGCGCGCAGCGAGCGCGCATCCCAGGCGCCCCGCGCGCTCGCGCCATTGGGCGTCTTCCGCACTCATGGGGACGACCCCCGAGCCGACCAAGGGCAGAATCACTGCGTCGAAGCCGATCAGCCGCTCGAGCGCCCGGTCAGCGTCGAGCGCGCGTACGAGTTCCTCAGCACGGTATGCGACGCGGCCGGCAAAAGCCGCGGGCACGCCGCCCTCCGCAAGCTGCGCCGTATCGACGAAATCGTCCGCCGCGAACCCGAGTTTTTCGCGCACGAAGGTCCTCTTCCCCGAATGCGCGCCACCTACCACGAGCATCATAGGAGCATGCCCCCCACCACCAGCATGGCAAGCATCGCGAGCTCGGCCCATTGCAGAAACCATCCGGCCAAATCCCCCGTCACCCCGCCGAAGCGGGACAGGGCAACATGGCGGTACCACGCGAGCACCAAAAGCCCCGCCACCGCCATAAAGGCGCCGACGGCCTGAGCGCACGCGACCATCCCTGCAGCCGAAGCCGCAGCGAAAGCGCAAAGCGGCACGACGATCGCCGCGCGCTTCTTCGCAGGCGAGAGCCCCGCGGCCATGCCGTCCGCCCGCGCGGCAGGCCAGCATTCAACGGCGAGTCCCGAAAGCGCGCGGGAGAACACGAGCGAGCACAGAAGCGCGAGGAACGCCCCCGCCGTAAGCGGCAGCGCGGTGAACAGGGAAAACTGCAGAATAAGGTACACAACAACACCGATGACCCCGAAGGCGCCCGCCCGCGGATCGTGCATGATCTCGAGCTTTCGCTCGCGCGGGGCCCAACTTGCAAGCGCATCGGAGGTGTCGCAGAGCCCGTCTAGGTGGATGCCTCCCGTCACCGCCACAGGCAGCGCCGCGAGCACGGCCGCGACGATGGTCGCGGGCACGCCGAGCAGGTTCGCCACGTGCCCCCACGCCGTCATGAGGAAGCCTTCCGCAAGGCCCACCAGGGGAAACGCGGCAAGTGCATGGGTTGACCCGAAATCGGTCCAGGCCGATTTCGGGACGGGGATGCGCGAGAACGTTCCGAACGCCGCGCCGATTGCCTCTGCTATCTTCACCTTGTAGGTCCTTCGCCTTTCATCCACACGGGAATCCCGCATACCACTTCGACTGCATGGTCGGCCAGCGCCGCCACGCCCGCGTTCACGCGCGCGAGCGCGCGCCTCCATGCCTCGGTCCCTTCATCGTAGCGCATCCCATCGGCGAACACGTCGACGGTGACCACCACCGTATACGCAGCGGCCTGAGCGAGCCGTTCGATGCCTCCGAGTACCTCGCGCGCCGCAGCGTCGGGGTCACGCGGGGACAAGCCGCCTTCCGCGAAGAGCTCGTTCGCAACCAGGTTGCCCACGTCCTCCAAAAGAAGTGTGCAGCCGCGCGGAAGCCCGGGCGCTGCGGCGCCCACGTCACGCGAGCACTCGAGGGTGGAAAACCCTTTGCCTTCGCGCAGCGCCCGATGGCGCGCGATGCGGCGGGCGCCATCTTCCCCGAAGGGCTCCATCGTTGCCAGGTACACGCGAGGGCCGTCGTGCCCGAGGCACAGGGACTCGGCGTAGGCGCTCTTGCCGCTCGCGGCGGCGCCGATGACGAGCGTCACCGTCATTTCCCGGCCTCGAAATGCTCGTAAGCAGCCATGCCAGTCGCCGTGAACGTCTTCCCATCCCGGTACACGCGCAGCGCCGAATCCAGAAGGGGGAGATACGCCATGGCGCCCGCGCCCTCGCCCAAGTGCATGCCTGCGTCGAGGGGCGCCTTTATGCCGAGCTCGCGAAGGAGCTCCCGGCTTGCGGGTTCGCTTGATGCGTGGGTGCCCACGAGGTAGCCCAAGGCGTTGGGGCACAGGCGCGCCGCGCACAGGGCCGCCGTGCAGGATATGACCCCGTCGAGGAGCGCCGGCGCCTTCGAGACCGCGGCCCCCAGGTAGAAGCCGCACAACGCAGCGATGTCGAAGCCGCCCACCTTCGAGAGCACGTCGATCGGGTCGGCGGGATCGGGCGAGTTCGCGTCGATAGCGCGCTCGACCACGTCGCGCTTGCGCGCGAGCGAGGCGTCCGAGAGCCCCGCGCCGCGCCCGACAAGGCTCCGCGCGTCCGCCCGGATGAGCACTGCGGCCACCGCCGCCGAGGTGGTCGTGTTGCCGATGCCCATCTCGCCCGCGGCGAGAAGGCGCACGCCGGCGCGGGCAAGCCCGCACGCGACGGCGATTCCGACCTCGATCGCGCGCACGGCCCCATCGCGAGACATAGCGGAGCCGAGAGCGATGTTGCCGCTCCCCCGCCGCACGTTCGCGCGCACCATGCGCGCGTCTTCTATGCCCCGGGCCATACCCACGTCGACGGGCACGACCTCGGCACCCGCGAACGCCGCCATGCGGCAGGCGCTCGCGGCCCCCTCGCACATGTTGCGCGCGACGGCTCGCGTCACATCTTGCCCGCTTTGCGACACGCCTTCGGCAACGACCCCGTTGTCGGAGAAGAATACCGCGAGCGCACGGGGAAACTCGGCCACCTCGGCGCTCCCCTGAGCTGCGGCGATACACGCGACGGCGTCTTCAAAGTCGCCCAATCCCCCCAAGGGGTGCGCGATGGAGTCCCACGCGGCGTACGCGGCGGCACGGGCGCACTCGTCTGCGGGCTCGATCCGGGAGAGCGCGGCTTCGAGCACGGCGCCCGGCGCCGACGAGAACGCGCGCTCGACTTCCTCGCGGATGCAGGCAAGCGCGGTTTCGGTTGCTTCAGCCATGCCGCCTCCTCTCTGCGAACGACGCTGCGGCAGACGCGAACGCGCGCGCAACGTCGGGGTTCGCAGGATAGTACACATGCGGGAAGCCCGCCACCAGGGACGGGGTGGTCGTCATGCACGGCCAGCCCTTGTCGCGCCGGGGCTTCTGCGCCCAAAAGTCGCCGCCCGGGCAGGTGGACTGCCAGTAGTGGAACTCGTGCGCGCGGATGCGTGTGCCGCGCGGCCCGTAGAGCCCGTCGCGTTGGGAAGTAAGCTCCACGTACCCGAAATGGGACAGCCTTCCCCCGTTCTCGCTTGCGCCCTCAAGGGCGCCCGCAACAGGCCAGCGCCGCCCCTCGCTATCGGCGATTTCGCGCTGCAGGTAAAGAAACCCACCGCATTCGGCGACCGTCGGCATGCCGGATTCCACCGCGCGCCGCACCGCCTCGCGCATCGGCGCGTTCTCGGAGAGCTGCCGCGCATGGAGCTCCGGGTAGCCGCCCCCCAGATAGAGGGCGCTTGTCCCCCGGGGCAACTCGCTATCACACAGGGGGCTGAAAAAGGCCAGCTCGCAACCCAGATCCTCGAGCGCACGCAGGTTCTCCTCGTAGTAGAACGAGAACGCCTCGTCACGCGCGACGGCGACGATGGGCCGCGCTCCCGCGATCGGCTCCAACCGGTAAGGTTCCTCGCGGATATCGGGTGCCGTCGCCGCTATTTCGAGCAAGCGGTCGACGTCGACGCTCTTTTCCACCAGCTCGGCCATCTTGTCGATGCGCGCGGAGAGCTGCTCGACCTCGTCGGCGGTCACAAGCCCCAGATGCCGGCTTTCGAGCGAGAACGCCTCGTCGGCGGGGATATTCCCCAAAACCGCGACGCCCGTGTGCTTCTCGATCGCAGGCGCCGCGTAGGCGCAGGCAGCGGCGCTCGTCTTGTTCAGCACGACGCCGCGCACGTTCGCACAAGGCAGGAACTCGGCGATGCCGCGGATTACGGCGGCGAGCGATAAAGACGCCCCGCGCCCGTTCACCACTAAAACGACCGGCGTTTCCGTGTCGCGCGCAACCTGATAGCTGCTCGCGTCGGCCACGCCGGGCGCCATGCCGTCATAGAAGCCCATGACCCCCTCGAGCACCGCGACATCCGCGCCCGCGGCGCCGCATGCGAGCAGTGCGCGCAGCGTCGGGGCGTCGGTGAAGAAGCCGTCTAAATTGCCCGAGCGCGCACCCACGACGCGGCGATGAAAGAGCGGGTCAATGTAGTCGGGGCCGCATTTGAAGGCCGCGCATGCAAGGCCGCGGCGCGCGAGCGCGCGCAGGAGCGCGCACGTTACGACCGTCTTGCCGCTCCCGCTCGAGGGCGCAGCGACCATGAAGCGCGGGATGGACGTGCTCACCGGGCGCCGCCTTCCCCACCTGCGGCGCTGCAGTTAGCAAGCGAGACCACCTCAACGGATGGGTTCCCCTCGACAGAGAGGTCCTCCCCGACAGGCGACTCAGCAAGCGCGCCGACTTCGGCAAGCTCCTCGGCATCCGCGCCCGCACCACGCGCGCTGACGAGGAACACGGGGTTTTGCGCCTTCATAAGATGGTGCGAGCCTACAGCCTCGGCACGGGCGGCCGACACCTGGCACGCCTCGAACCCCTTAAAGCGCGAACCCGAGAGGAGCGCGAACGCCTCGGTGAGCGTCTCAACGGTGACGCATGGCACGCACAGGCGAACCTGCGAGTTCTTCTCGAGCGCCGCCTCCACGATGGAGGGAAGCTCGCCCGCGCTCCCGCCGACGAACACGGCGTCGGGGACGGGCAGTTTCGCGAGCGCTTCGGGGGCGACACCGGGGACCGCATGCACGTTGCCGCACCCGAATGCATCCGCGTTCTCTCGGATGAGCCGCACGCCGGTCGCGTTGCGCTCGACCGCCCATACCGACCCCGCTCGCGCGACGAGCGCCGCCTCGATCGAAACGCTCCCCGTGCCGGCGCCGACATCCCACACGGTGTCGGTCGCGGTAAGGCGCAGCTTCGCGAGCGCGACGGCGCGCACCTCCTGCTTGGTCATGGGAACGTCGCCGCGGATGAAGAGCTCGTCGGGAATGCCCGAGGAAGCGTACGGCCAGCGGGAGCTCGCGGCGCGGGATGCGCCCGCAGAGTCCGCCGCGAAAGAAGCCGCCGCGGGCGCAGACGCGCCGGCCGGCGTCTCGGAGGCTGCGCTAGAGCCCGCAGGCGAACCGGCGCAGCCTGCGAACTCGATAAGCATCACGTTCAAGTCGTCGAACGTCTGACCTGCGATTTCACTTGCGGTCGCGCAGGTGATGCGCTCGTCGGGGTACGACAGGCGCTCGGCCACCGTCACGCGCGCGTCCCCGAAGCCAGCCTGCACAAGCTCGCCCGAAAGCCGCGAGGGGTCTTCCCCGCCCGACGTGGCGAGGAAGAGCTCACCTGCGCGCTCGGCCTCGGCCACGATGTCGCACGCCACGCCGTGAGCGCTCGCGAAGCGCCAATCCTGCCATGGACGCGCGAGGCGCGCGGCGAGATACGACGCTGAGCTTATGCCGGGAATGACGCGCACGTCCACCTGCGCGTCGCCGGAGAGCGCCTCCACCAGGCGGCGCGCGCCGCTGAACAGCCCCACATCGCCCGTCATCACGACCACGGCGCGCTGCCACGACGCCGCATCGGTGAGCGCGGCGACGATGTCCGCCGTCTTCACGAGCTCGCATCTCACCACGTCGGGCGGCACGTCGATGCTGACAAGCGCGCGATGAGCGCCGATGACCACGTCGGCGATGTCAATCGCGTCGAGCGCCGCGCGCGAGAGCAAGTCGGGGTTTCCGGGCCCCGCCCCGATGATCGTTACCTTTCGCATGGAATCTCCCGATACCCGCGCGGCGTGACCATACGGCCGCCTACGCGCTTCGTGTCCGCGTTGCCGACGAACACGGTGGTGAACATGTCGGCGTCGAACTCCCCCAGCTCGGAGAGCCTGCACATGCCCGACTGCTGCCCCTCGCGCCCGATGTTGCGTACCCAGCCGCAGAGCGTGTCGGGGGCCTTCCATTCGAGCATAATCTTCGCCGCGCGCGAGAGCCTGTCGGCGCGCTTTCTGCTGCGCGGGTTGTACAAACAGATGCAGAAGTCGGCGCTCGCCACGGCGGCGAGCCTGCGCTCGATGACCTCCCACGGCGTGAGCAGATCGGAGAGCGACACGACCGCGAAGTCGTGGGCAAGCGGGGCGCCGAGCACCGCCGACCCGCTCTGAGCCGCGGTGGCCCCGGCGATAACTTCCACGTCTACATCGGGGAAGTCCTCAGCAAGCTCCAGCACGGGGCTCGCCATGCCGTACACGCCCGCGTCACCGCTGCACACAAGCGCCACGGCTTCTCCGCTCTGCGCGCGCGAAAGCGCCAGGCGGCACCGTTCGACCTCGTGCATCATCGGCGTCGCGAGATGCGCCGCGTCGGGCACGGCGGCGAGCGCGAGCTCCACGTATTTCGTGTACCCCACAACGATGTCGGCCGCCTCGAGCGCGCGCCGAGCCGCAATCGTCATGCCGTCGGGGCCGCCCGGGCCGATCCCCACCACGAAGAGCTTTCCCATCACAGCTCCTTAAACGAAAGTTCGATAGTTACCTTGGAAAACGCGACGGTCACGCCGCCGTGAGCGAGCTTCGGGAAGATAAGTTTGCCCCCGTCCGCAAGCGCCGCGCGCTCGCACACGTTGTCGACCCCCACCGTCGCGCGCACGAAATCAGATGGTGAAACGCTGCCTTCGACCTGCGACAACTCCTCTACGGAATACGTCGCAAGCGGAATCTTGCGCGCGCGGCAGAAGGCGAGCAGACCCTCCTCGTGCGCCTTCACGTCGATCGTCGCCGCCTCGCGCACGGCCGAAGGCGAGATACCCGCCTGCCCGCACGCGAGAAGAAACGCCTCCCCGATCGCTTCGGCGCACGCACCGCGACGGCACCCTATGCCCGCAACGATGCAGGGCACGACAAGGCGAAGCGGCTCGGGCGCAGGCGCCTGCGCCCGCACGCCCGCCGGCTTCCCCGTCTCACCGGCGGGCACGACATCGCCCGTCGTCTCCGCTGCGCGAACGGACGCACCTGCATTCGCGCCAGCGAACGGCGACACGACGATATCGGCCCGAGCGCGGTCGGACGCAATGTCAACCCCCTCAGGCGGCTGTCCCGAAATCGGCATGTCGGAATAGAGCGCCACGCGCCCGCCCGAAAGCAGCCGCGCCGACACTCGCTTGATGGCCTCGGGATTCGAAACGGCGAGCCCCGCACAGCGCGCCCACGTATCCACCGCCCACACGCCGCGGACGTCGGTCGCCGTGGTGATGACGGGGATGGCCCCTGCCGCGCGTGCCACAGTTTGCGCAAGCTCGTTCGCACCGCCCAAATGCCCCGACAAAAGCGGGACGGCAAAGCGCCCCGCCTCGTCGATCGCCACAACCGCGGAATCGCTTGCCTTCGAGGCGACATGCGGCGCGATCGCCCGCACGGCGATGCCCGCCGCGCCCACGAACAGGAGCGCGTCCGACGCTTCCCACGCGAGCGCCGTCCATGCGCGCAGGTCGGCCTTCCCCTCGCCGAACCCGCGCGAAACGGAAACGTCCCAGCCAGGGTCATCTTCACCTGTCTGCGCACAATCGGAAAGCGCGCGTGCGGTGCGCTCCGCCAACGCATGCCCCCTCTCGGTGAACGCTATGCAGGAAACCCTCATCTAGCGCACCACCATCGTCGAGAAGTAGCTGCCCCGATCGGGCACATCGTCGAGCGAGCGGTACACGCGCTCGCCCGGAAGCCCACAGTCCTCTACGAGCTCGGCACCGTCGAAGGCGCCCTCCTCGCGAAGGATGCGCTTCGTGTCCGCAAGCGAGCGGCGCGCCTTCATGACCACCTTCGTCCCCGGCCAGCCGATTGCGCGGCGCACGTCGTCGTAGCCGCCGGGCACGATGTGCAGAGGCAACGACATCTCGGGCGTGAGGTCGCGCTCGAGCGCTGCGGCGACCGCGCAGAAGCTCGGCACGCCGGGAATGGCGCGCGCCTCGAACCCGCGGGCGCGCACGTCGGGCGCTATGCGCTGGAAGGTGGCGTAGATGCTTGGGTCCCCCAGGTTCAGCAGCGCGACGTCGCGGGCCGCATCCAGGTGCGCGACAAGCTCGTGAACAAGCGAGGCATGCTCGGCCGCGCGGCGCTCGGCGTCGCGCGTCATCGAGAATCGCACGGGGATCACCGTCTTGCCTGTAAGGTCGACGGCGCCGCGCACAATGTCAAGCGCGACCATGACCCCGTCCGCCGTTTGCGGTGCGGCGATGACCGGACACGATTCGATTGTGCGGACGGCCTTGATCGTGAGCAGCTCGGGGTCGCCAGGCCCCGTGCCCACCCCGTACAGCACGCCTTTACTCATACGTCGCCCCCAATTCCCCGATAACAGCATCGGCGCCCGACGTGCGGAAAAGCTCGCGGCGCCCGGCGTCGAACACGACCGCGGCGATGTCGCATGCGCCCGCCGCGCGGCGGCGCAACCTGTCCTCGATTGCCGCAGCGAGCGAGGCGCGCACAGCGTCCCCCACGCCAGCGGCCTCGATTACCTCAAGCGCCGTCGTGGTCGTGACCGACGACATGATCTCGTGCACGGTCTTCGCGCCCGCGCCGGCCAAGGCCGCGTGGGCGGCCAGAATCTCCGCGCGGCAGTCGGCGGTACGCGAATGGGTGTCCATGATGCCGCCCGCGACCTTCACTAGCTTGCCGATGTGTCCCACAAGAAGGACATTGGTAAATCCCTCGCGAACGCAGCAATCAATCGCATCGCCCACAAAGTTGGAGATGAAGACCACCGGCGCACCGTTTAGGTGGAAATGCCCCGAGATGAACTGCCCGCCGTAGTTGCCGGGCGTGAGCACGACTCCGCGCCGCCCCATAGCCGCATGCTGCCGGATCTCGAGCTCGATGCTGTCGCGCAAGGCAGCGAGGCTGCGCGGCTCGACGATGCCCGTCGTGCCCAGGATGGAGATGCCGTCCTCTATCCCCAGGTGCGGGTTGAAGGTCTTTTCGGCAAGGGCAACACCCTCGGGTACCGAAATCGTCACAGCAATATTTCCAGAAAAGCCGTGCGCGGTGCACACCTCGCGCACCGCCGAAGTGATCATCGCGCGCGGCGTCGCGTTGATGGCGGCCGCCCCCACCGGCTGCTCGAGCCCGGGCAACGTCACGCGCCCCACGCCCACGCCGCCATCGACGGAAACTTCCGATTCGCGCGCGGGCACGCCCTTGCTGCCCGCAGCGCCCGTGCCCGGCCCCGCATGTTCCACGAGCGCGTACACGAGCACGCCGTCGGTCACATCGGCATCGTCGCCTGCGTCCTTTCGCACGGCGCACTGGGCGCACCCCTCGCCGATGCATACGTCGACCACGTCCGTCTCGACGGGCAGCCCGCCGGGGGTGACGATCGACACGCGGCCCACGGTCTTTCGTGACAAGAGCATCTCGCAGGCCGCCTTCGCCGCGAGAGCGGCGCAGCTCCCCGTGGTGTAGCCGCAGCGCAGGCGGGTCGTCCCGGTATATATGTAGTGCTCGAAGGCCACGCTAGCTGCTCGCCTTCCGATACCCCGTGGCAAACGAAGGGTCGTAAAGCTTGCTGCGCTCGTACGACTCCGCCTGCGCGCCGTTGTGCGCAAGCCCGCCACGAGCTCCGAGCACGCGGCCCACCACCACGAGCGCCGTGCGGTCGATGCCCTCTCGCGCGCCCGCATCGGCGAGCGTGCCCACCGTACATCGCACCACGCGCTCCTCAGGCCAGGTCGCCTTGTACACGAGCGCCGCCGGCTCGTCGGAGCTGCGGCCCGCGGCCAAAAGCTCGGCGGAAAGCTCGGCGAGCATACCCGAGCTCAGGAAGATGACCATAGTCGAGCCGCTTTCCGCCATGGTGCGCATGCCCTCGCCCGCGGGCATGGGGGTGCGCCCGGAAAGCCGCGTGATCACGACCGACTGGCTGATTCCCGGCAGCGTATATTCCTGGCGAAGCGCCGCCGCGGCACCGCAAAAGCTCGACACGCCGGGCACCACCTCGTAGTCCACGCCGCGCGCGTCGAGTGCGTCCATCTGCTCCTGGATGGCGCCGTACAGGCACGGGTCGCCCGTGTGCAGGCGCACCACTTCCTCGCCCCGCGCATCTGCCGCGCACATCACGTCGAGCACTTCCTCCAAGGTCATGTGCGCGCTGTCGTAGACGACGCAGGATTCCTTGCACTCGGCGAGCAGCTCGGGGTTCACAAGGCTTCCCGCCCAAACGACCACGTCGGCCGCGCGCAGAAGGCGCGCCCCGCGCAGCGTGATAAGGTCGGCGGCGCCCGAGCCTGCGCCAACGATATGAATCATCCGAGCCTTCCCTTCCCGTTTCTCATCGCAACCGTTTACGCCGCCATTCGCGCAGCGGGCAAAACACGGCGCCTGCGGCGGCAATCGGCGCAAATACGCAGGCAGGAGGCGCAATGCGGCCCGCCCTGGCTTTGACACGTTCACAAGTGCCCACTATCATAGTAAAAGTTTCGGCAACGAGCATATGACAATCGGATAAAAGGAAATGACCGGCGCGGCGCCCGCACAGCCCGCGCTGGCTTGCGGAGGGAACCAGGTGGGAATCCTGGGCAAGGGACATTACTGTATAGGACGCGCGGGCGAACCGCCTCGCGCCCCAAGCCAGACTGCTTCGCCTTTTCCTCACGGCATCGCCGTGGCGTTAGCTCCTTGTGAACCCCGAGGGGTGCGCTTTTCTTTCGCTTGTGCCGACAAGCAACTGTCGCCGGGGGACCGGCAAACCGAGGAAAGGAAAAACCATGTCCGACCAGATGTCACGCCGCGGCTTCATGGGCGCCGCAGCAACCGGAGCCGTCGCGCTCGCCGGAGTCGCGCTCGCGGGCTGCTCCAACACCTCCGCGAGTTCCGAGAAATCGAGTGAAAAGGAGAAGGCCGCGAAGCCGGTCATCCTCGTCACGAGCTTCGGCACGAGCTACAACGACTCGCGCCACATCACCATCGGCGCCATCGAAGACGCTATCCGCGAGAAGTACTGGCAGGACTATGACATCCGCCGCGCCTTCACCGCGCAGATCATTATCGACAAGCTGAAGAAGCGCGACGGCATTACGATCGACAACATGACCGAGGCGCTCGACCGCTGCGTGGAAGACGGCGTGAAGGAAATCGTCGTGCAGCCGACGCATCTCATGGCTGGCCTGGAATACTCCGACGTGAAAGACGAGCTCGACAAGTACGCCGACAAGTTCGACAAGATCTCGCTCGGCGACCCGCTGCTCACCTCCGACGACGACTACAAGAAGGTGGCCGCAGCCATTAAGGAGAACATGGCGTCCTTCGACGACGGCGAGACGGCGCTGTGCCTCATGGGCCACGGCACCGAAGCCGATTCCAACGCCGACTATGCCAAGATGCAGGAAGTGTTCAAGAACGAGGGCTTGACGCAGTTCTTCGTCGGCACCGTCGAGGCTGAACCGACCTGCGAGGATGTTATCGCCGCCGCGAGCGCCGCAGGCTACAAGAAGGCCGTGCTCGCGCCGTTCATGGTGGTCGCGGGCGACCACGCGAACAACGACATGGCAGACGAGACCGACCCCGACAGCTGGGCTGCGAAGTTCGTTGCCGCCGGCTTCGAAGTGACGTGCCTGCTCCAGGGTCTGGGACAGAACGCCGCGGTCGACGACATCTACGTCTCGCACGTGGACGACGCCATCGCCAAGCTGTAAACTCGCCGCGCACGGGGGCGCCGGTCGTGTCCCCGTGCAACGGGCATGCGCCTTTCCCCGACTGACGGCGCATGCCCGTTTCATTCGCATCCCGCCTGCCCACCGCACGACGCGGGCGGTCGAACCGATTGAAAGGAACCCCTCCTTGTTGAAGAAAACCCTCGTCTTCGCCCTGTCGGCGGCGCTTTGCGCGTTCTCGCTCGCCGGCTGCGGCGGAAATTCAATCGACAGCGCAAAGGCAAGCGATGCCGATTCCCAGGAAAAGACCGAACAGGCGGCCGATGCGCCCGAGGGCGCAAGCGCTGCCCCCATTACCGCCGACAAGGTGGCTGACGGCACCTATCCAATCACCGTAGATTCCAGCTCGAACATGTTCAGGATTGTGGACGCCCAGCTCATCGTGGAAAACGGCTCCATGCACTGCGTGATGACACTTTCCGGCACGGGCTACGGCAAGCTCTTCATGGGCACGGGCGACGAGGCTGCCGCCGCGAGCGAGGCCGACTTCATCCCCTATGTGGAAAACGCGGAAGGCAAGTACACCTACGACGTGCCCGTTGATGCGCTCGACGAGGACACCGCCTGCGCCGCGTGGAGCATTAAAAGGGAGCGGTGGTACGACCGCACGCTCGTATTCGAATCCGCCGGCGTCGATCTGCGCGCCGACGCACTGAAGTAACGCCATGCGGTCGATTCTTCCCAAGGGGGAAAACAGGAAGCGCCACAGCATCGCGGCGCGCGTAATCGCCTGCGTTCTCGTCGCCCTGCTCGCGCTTCCCTTCGCGGGGTGCAGTGCGAGCCCAAACGCGACCGGTGCCACGGCGGGCTCTCAGGAATACACTGTGAGCGTCTCGCTTTCCGGCGGGTCAGGGCGCGCAAGCATCGCCTCACCAACCACAATTGTGAAGGATGGCGACACCTACACCGCGACCATCACCTGGTCGAGTTCGAACTACGACAAGATGACCGTCGACGGCGTGGACTACGCGCCCGTAAACGACGGCGGCAACTCCACGTTCGAGATACCCGTCACACTCGACGAGGACATCGCCGTGTCGGCCGAGACCGTCGCCATGTCGACGCCGCACACCATCGACTACACGCTCCACTTCGACTCATCCACCATGAAGGAGAAATCGGGCAACGATGCAAGCGGCGGCTCCCCTGCGGGAACGGCTTCAAGCGCCGCGGCCGACTTCCACAACGCCGATTTGGGCTGCGGCTGGGAGCCGACGGGGGCGCTTCAGCTTGAATACGCCAAGCACTTCACTGTCGACGAGTACGAAGGCGGCCTGCGGCTTATCTGCATTTCGAACGGGGAGCGCTTCCTCGTGGTGCCGCAAGATGCGAAGGTACCTGATGGGTTGAGCTCCGACATCGCGGTCATAAGGCGCCCCGCCGACAAGGTGTACCTCGTGTCGTCGGCAACGATGTGCCTGGTCGACGCGCTCGATGCGAACGACAATATCTTAATGTCGGGCACGAAGGCCGACGATTGCTCGGTCGCGGGCTTCAAAAGCGCACTCGAAAGTGGGGCGATCGCCTACGGCGGCAAGTACAGCGCGCCCGACTACGAGCGAATATCGACCTCGGGCTGCACGCTCGCCATAGAGAACACCATGATCAACCACACGCCCGATGTGAAGGAAAAGCTGCAGAAGCTCGGGCTCGTCGTGCTCACCGAACAGTCGTCGAGCGAGCCCGAAGCACTCGGACGCGTCGAGTGGATTAAGCTTTTCGGCGTCCTGTTCGACAAGGAAGACGAGGCCACGCACCTGTTCAACGAGCAGAAGGCCCGCGTCGAGCAAACGTCGGGGCTCGCGTCGTCAGGTAAAACCGTGGCGTATTTCTACATTAACTCGAACGGGGCCGCCGTCACGCGGCGGGCGGGCGACTACGTGGCGCAGATGATCGAGCTTGCAGGCGGCAGCTATGCGCTCGATGACGCGCAGACGGCGTCGACGTCAGGTTCGTCAGTAACGCTCGAAATGGAGCGCTTCTACGCGACGGCGAAGGATGCCGACATCATCGTCTACAACGGCACCATCGACGAATCGGTTGCCACCTTGAACGACTTCGTAGGCAAAAACGCGTTATTGTCGCAGTTCAAAGCCGTGAAGAACGGCAACGTCTGGGTCACAAGCGCCGACATGTACCAGCAGATGACTTCTACCGCCGACATTATCGACGAGCTGCACGGGGCGTTCACCGGCGATGACGCGAGCGACTTCCATTATCTGAGGAAGCTCGGCTAGCACCATGAGAAGCCGGATTTCCATGGCATACGACGAATCGGGGCGCGCCGCGCGGTATCGCGTCGTGACGGCGCTGCTCGCTGTTGCCCTCATCGTGCTCGTCGGGGCCAACCTGTGCATCGGGAGCGTGCTCGTGCCCGCAGACCACATCCCCGGCATCCTTTCGGGCGGCGCGGCAAATTCCATGGAAAGCCAGGTAATCTGGGAGATTCGCCTGCCGCGCGTGCTTTCAGCCGTGCTTCTCGGCGGGGCACTTTCGCTCTCCGGGTTCCTGCTGCAGACGTTTTTCAACAACCCCATCGCCGACCCGTTCATCTTGGGCGTCTCCTCGGGCGCAAAGTTCGTCGTCGCGCTTACGATGATCGTACTTCTGGGCGCAAACCAGGCCATGTCCTCGCCAGCCATGGTGGCCGCAGCGTTTCTGGGCTCGCTTATCACCATCGGCTTCGTGCTCCTCATTGCACGGCGCATAAGTTCCATGGCCATGCTCATCGTGGCGGGCGTCATGGTGGGATACATCTGCTCGGCGGCGACGAACTTCCTCATCGCCTTCGCCGACGACCAGTCCATCGTGAACCTGCACAACTGGTCTTTGGGTAGCTTCTCGGGTTCGAGCTGGGACGACGTAGCGGTCATCGCGGTCGTGGTGATCATCATGAGCGCATGCGTATTCGCGATATCGAAGCCCCTTTCCGCCTTCCAGCTGGGTGAAGCCTACGCGAAAAGCGTCGGCGTGAACGTCGAACGCTTCCGCGTGGTGCTCGTCCTTCTAGCGAGCATGCTCTCCGCCTGCGTGACCGCGTTCGCTGGTCCGGTGTCGTTCGTAGGCATCGCGGTTCCGCATCTCGTGAAGTCGGCGCTGAAGTCGTCGAAGCCCATCCGCGTGATTCCTGCGTGCTTCTTGGGAGGCGCCATCTTTTGCGCGGGCTGCGATTTGATCGCGCGCACGCTGTTCTCTCCCGTCGAGCTTTCCATCAGCGCCGTCACCGCCATCTTCGGCGCGCCGGTGGTCATCGCGCTCATGTTGAAGAAGCGGGTGAGGTAGATGGGGGAATTCGTGCCGCGGCCCAAAACGCTCGGAGGGGACATTCCATGCTTAGACAGTCCTGAGCTCGCACGAAAGCGCCAGAAGGCACTTTCGGCTCGTGCGGAACTGCGCGCGGAACGCCTCCTCCGAGCGGAGCCGAACCTCGAAACTACGGTCGAAACGCAGGCTGACGGAGCGCCGCTTTTCCACATAAGCGACCTGTCGGCGGGCTACGACAAGAAGGTCGTAGTCGAAGGCGTCGATCTGGAGGTTCGCGCGGGCGACGTCGTGGCGCTCATCGGGCCGAACGGCTCGGGCAAGTCGACCATCTTGAAAACCATCACACGCCATCTGGCACCGCTTGCCGGCGCGGTCGAGCTCGACGGGCGGGAGATTTCCCGATGGAAGACGGCGGAGTTTGCAAGGAACCTTGCCGTTATGCTGACAGATCGCCCCCGGACCGAGCTCCTCACCTGCCGCGATGTCGTAGAGGCGGGAAGGCACCCCTACACCGGGCGAATGGGCACACTCTCGCCCGACGACCATAGTCGGGTCGACGAGGCCATGAAAACCGCACATGTGGAAGAGCTCGCCGAGCGCGACTTCATGCAGATAAGCGACGGGCAACGCCAGCGCGTCATGCTCGCACGCGCCATCGCGCAGGATCCGCGTGTGCTCGTGCTCGACGAGCCCACGTCATATCTCGATATCCGCTACCAGATCGACCTGCTGCGAATACTTCGCCACCTTGCGAAATCGCGGAATGTGGCTGTCATCATGTCCATCCACGAACTCGAGCTCGCGCAGAAAAGCGCCGACAAGGTGATTTGCGTGAAGGACGGCCGGGTCTTCCGCGCCGGCGCACCCGAGGACATATTCACGCGCGAGACGATTGGCGAGCTCTACGGCCTTCAACATGGCACCTTCAACGAGCGCTTCGGCAGCGTGGAAATTGGACGCCCGCACGGCGATGCGCACACGTTCGTCATCGCCGGCGCAGGTACGGGGTCGGCTGTGTTTCGCCAGCTCATCCGGCAGGGCAAGGCGTTCTATACGGGCGTTCTGCACGAAGGGGACATCGACTGCGAGCTCGCGCGCGACCTGGCGGCGGAATGCGTGGTCGAGCGCGCCTTCGAGCCGATCGGGGATAGAACCATAGCCCGCGCCAAAGAGCTCCTCGTCCACTGCGCGCGCCTTATCGTGTGTCCCGCCGCCTTCGGCACCATAAACGCCCGCAACGCAGAGCTCGTAGAGTTCGCACGCTCGCACGGTATCGAGGTCATGCGAGCGTGCGAAGGCGCATCGGAGGATTCCCAATTGGGGTGGAAAGGATAAACTGGACTTTCTTTTAAGGATCCTCAGGCTACAGCTCCTACGCCGGCGAGGTCTACAAGGCGCCGGAGAACCTCGTAAACAGGAATTTCCACGCCGACGAGCCCAACCTGCTGTGGCTCACCGACATCACCGAGTTCAGGCTCCCGGGCGGCGAGAAGGTCTACCTGAGCCCGGTCATCGACTGCTTCGGCGGGATGCTCGTCGCCTGATCGATCGGGCTGCACCCCGACAAGCGCCTCACGAACTCGAGCCTGCGCCTAATCCAAGCGAGATTCCAGACTCGACAGGCCATTGAGAGTCAGGTCGTTGGCGACCTCCGAGACGCGCTCGATAGGAACCAAGCCGTCAGACAGCGCCCATGTGCGATAGATTCCGATAATACCCGACAGCAAAAACGCCAGATAGTAGTCGAACATCTCGTCCTTGAGACCTTGGGGCAGCAGATCGCGCTCGGCAATCTCATGCTCGAGCGGCACGCGTAAGCGCGTCATAAAATCGTCGAGCGGGATATTTTCAATCAGCTGGCGATTGAGCACGAGGTTATTGCAAAGTGCCTCGTTGATGGTCTTAAAGAAGGTAGCCGCCGCTCCAAGGGCGCGCTCGTTGGGGTCACTGCCCATAGTGGAAAGCGTCTTTTCGACAGAGTCGACGATCATCTCCACCACATCGGCGGCGATGGCATCGAGCAGGCCGTCGACCGTGCCAAAATGCACGTAGAAGGTCTTACGATCGACATTTGCCTCACGCGCGATGGCACTCACGGTAATATCGGCAAGCGGTTTATCCATCAGCAGGCGCTCAAACGCAGAAAGGATGGCATTGCGGCTGCGAACGATGCGGCGGTCGAGGCGCGGTTTGCTGGTGTCCATGGACGTGTCCCTCCGGAATGCAAGCATTCTTCAACAGATGAGAGTTAATCTACGTAAGAGGATTATCCCCCATCCGGCACAAAAAAGCCCGGCAACATGAAGAACGCACGACCAACTCTTACGCCTTAGGGAGCTTCTTTTTGTTCAAAGCAGCCGGGGACACACGGATGCCGTCGCCTGTCTGGCGCACATAGGCCTTATGCGACGGTTTGGCGGCCCCAGAAGCCTTCTGAGCATGCTGTTTGGGATCCACGGTAACCGCGTTCACAGGATGGGGCTTTGCCGGCTTAGAGGACGTCTGAGGCGATCGTCCGAGCTTGCGCATCGCGCGATCCCAGCGTGCGTGGATACTCTCGTTGTGAGCGCTCTTAAGACCCAGCAGGGGCGCGGCCAAAATCGTCGGCGCGATAAACGTAATGAGGCGCCACAGCAGATAGCCGGCGGTCGAAGCCGACCCAAAGAAATGACCCAAGAACAATGCAAAGCCGCCCTCAGCGCCACCAGTTCCACCGGGCAAGGGAACCGCAGAGCTCAGCAGCTGGACAAAGGCGCTCGCGGCCATGACCGAGAAAAAGTCGACCTCGTGGTGGCCAAAGGCGAGCATCAGGAAATACGGAACCAGATAGAAAAACGCGAGCTGCAGCATGGTGATAAACACGGTGAGCAGCATGGAAGAAAAATGTCCGGCCGAAAGCTTGAACTTCTCGGAGAAGGAGTAGATCTCGCCGTCGACAAACGTGCGCCATCCCTCGATCTTAGTGGCCGAGACACCTATGCGCTCGAGCCAATTGATGATGCAATGGGCAACGCGCGTGACGGTCTTGGGCATGAGCGCGACGGCAAAGATGCCAAGCAGAATGCAACAGTGACCGCCAAAGCTAAAGACGCACAGCAGCGTCATGTCGCCATAGCGCTCAGCGAAAAACGGCATTCGGGCAAGCAGCAGAATGGCGCCCCAGGCAACGAGGCCAAACTGATACACGATAAAGCGCGTGAACTGCGTGGCACCGGCCTCGCCGACATTTTGGCCTGCCTTGGTCAGGCGGTAGATCTGGGCAGGAGTCGAGCCCATCATCATGGGCGTCAGGTTGCCAAAGAAAATACCGCTCGCCTCGACCGAAATGAGGTCGCGGATACCGACGGGCGAATTGGGGTCGAGCCAGACGGCGATCGCATAGGCCACAATGCCAAAGAACAGATACATGAACATGCAAAGACACGCGACAACGAGCCAGGGCGCCTGAACGCTCGACATAGCAGCCCAGAACTGCCCCATCTGCCCGGTTACCACCAGATAGACGATATAACCCACCAGCACAACGCCGATAAAGATTGCGCCGCGGCGTGCGCTCTTATTGTCATCGCCGCCCGAGGCCTCAACCTCGACCTGGGGCTTGGACGTATGCTGAGAGGACTCCGTCATGAGACTCCTTCTAACAGTCAAAATATCTTGGTTATTGTACCCGTAAGGGCCATAAGCAGAACGCAAAGCTCTTGTTCAAACGGGAATGACAGACAGTTGTTTGATAATAAAAAACCCGGGCTTCCGTGGGAAGTCCGGGTCTCAAATTCAAGGTAGCCCGTACCAGATTCGAACTGGTGATCTCCGCCTTGAGAGGGCGGCGTCCTAAACCGCTAGACGAACGGGCCATAAGCCTCAGCAGAAAAGAAGTGGTAGCCCGTACCAGATTCGAACTGGTGATCTCCGCCTTGAGAGGGCGGCGTCCTAAACCGCTAGACGAACGGGCCATATGACATCTGCACTGCCGTGCTGCGAGGAAATATATTACGGGACAAAAAACGCATGCGCAAGAAGAAATTCCAAATTGCCGAAATTTTGTCGCGAGGTTATGGAACGCGCAGGTCAACAAGGTAGTTAATTTGGAACGGGGCTATTTTAGCTACCCTAGGTGGAGATGAGTCAGGAGGGCTTCGCGGTTGTTGGGGATGTTGTCCTCGATCACGGCGTCGAGGGCGGCGTTGAGAAGCTGTCCCAGCTCCGGCCCCGGCTTGACGCCGGCGCGGATCAGGTCGCCACCATTGATGGCAAGCATCTTGAGTGTATAGGGCTCCCCCGCCTGCAGCAAATCGTGGGCGAGCGTACGCATCTCCTCGATCGTC
Source organism: Collinsella sp. AM15-2 (assembly GCF_003471985.1). Lineage (NCBI taxonomy): Bacteria > Bacillati > Actinomycetota > Coriobacteriia > Coriobacteriales > Coriobacteriaceae > Collinsella > Collinsella sp. AM15-2. Next base: position 43,945 of record NZ_QRKO01000003.1, read on the forward strand.
TCGACGTAATAGAAGCACGAGGGCGCCTTGCCGAGCGTGTCGGCACGCTTAAGGTCCATGAGCTCGTCCATCAGACGCGGCGTATCGACACCCTCGCCCGAAAGCGCGCGCATCATATTGAGCAGGCAGGAGCGCTCGGGGCGCAGCGGCTTGTCATGGTATTTGATCAGCAGGCACACATCGCGCACCAAATCGTGCGAGAGCGCCAGGCGATCCATGATGACACGCGCCTTCTTGGCGCCGAGCTCGGGATGACCGTAGAAGTGGCCGCTGCCGTCGTGATCGACCGTAAAGCACTCGGGTTTGGAAACGTCGTGCAAAAACGCCGCCCACATAAGGCTCGACGAGGGCGCGACGCCGTCGCACAGCGCCAGCTCCCCTGCCACCGTCAGCACGCGGGCGATATGCTCGTAGACGTTAAACGCATGATAGACGCTGCGTTGATCAAACCCGCGAGCGGACGCGAGCTCGGGCACGGCGGCGCAAACAAGCTCGGGGTAGCGCAGCATCGCGTCTCCCCCGTGGCCGGTCGATAGAATGCCCTCGAGCTCAATACCCACGCGCTCGCGCGCCACGGCATCGAGCAGCGGCGCGCACTCGGCAAGGGCACACTTGGTCTCGGGCTCAATCACAAAGTCCAGACGGCAGGCAAAACGCACCGCGCGCAGCATGCGAAGCGCGTCCTCGTTAAAACGACGCTTGGGATCTCCAACGGCGCGGATGAGCTTGCGCTTCAGGTCGCCCTGACCATCGTAGCGGTCGACAAGACCACGCTCGGGATGCCAGGCCATAGCGTTAACGGTAAAGTCACGACGCGCCAGATCGTCCTCAAGCGACGCTGCACGCTCCACACTCTGGGGATGGCGGCCGTCGGTGTAAAAGCCGTCTAGGCGGTAGGTGGTGACCTCAATGCGCTCATCATCGCAAATAGCCGTGATGCCGCCAAATTTTATGCCCGACTCAACCACGGCAATATCCGCCGCTTCGAGCGCCTCTTTGGACTCCTGCCACAGGCCGCTGCAGCACATGTCAACATCGTGGCTGGGGCATCCCATCAGGGCATCACGTACCCAACCGCCCACGTACCAAGCCTCAAGACCTGCTGCCTCAAGCGCACGCAGGACACGGATAGAGGCATCGGTCGGCTGCGTACCGTTGAGCGAAACATTGCACATGCCTATGGCCTCCTGCGACTATCAAATTGGCTATCGATTGCGTCTGCAAGAAGTCTAGCAAGAAACAGCCTCCACTGCACACGCAAGTCCGATAAACAAAAACGCATCCGTCCTGGTCTAAGACGGATGCGAAATAATTGAACTATTCAGGCAAGGTGCCGGAACTAGCAAACCTGACGGATTGCAATACCCTTCTGATACTCATCGACCTTGGAAAAATCGCCAAGACCCGGGCACTCGACCACGTTGGCGCCGGTGGCCATCGAGAGGCGCAGGGCATCCTCGACGCGCTCCGGGGCGTCGTGCCACACGGACAGGAAGGCGGCCAGAGAGGAGTCGCCCGCGCAGACGGTCGACAGCAGCTTGACGTCGAAGGTGCGGTTGGCAAACCAGATGTGCTCGCCGTTGGAGAAGTACGCGCCGTCGCCGCCGAGCGTCAGCAGTACATTCTTAGCGCCCTTGGCGTGCAGCTCGGCCATGGCGCCCTTGACGGACTCGTCGTCGCCACCGCCCACCTTAATGCCAAAGATGTCGAGCAGCTCGTCGTCGTTGGGCTTAATGAGCAACGGCTCCATAGCAATGAGGTCGGCCAGCTGATGGCTCGAGATATCGAGCACGAACTCGGCGCCATTCGCCTTCACGCGGCGCAGGACCTCTGCCAGGAAGCTCTCGGAGGTGTTGGGGGGCAGCGAGCCGCTGATAACCAGGCAGGTCATGTCATCGAGCGAATCGATAAGCTCAAACATCTCCTGCTCGTTGGCTTCGTTGATGGCGGCACCGGCGTTGACCATGTTGTACTCGGTGTCGGGACCGGCGTTGAGGAACACGTTGACACGCGTGATGCCGTCAGTCCACACGGGCTTGACGGGCACGCCCAGGGCCTCGGCGCCCTTAACGATATACTCACCCGAGAAGCCGGCGAAGAAGCCCAGGATCGTGGTGTCGACGCCGTAGTGGTCGAGCGTAAACGAGACGTTGAGACCCTTACCGTTGGGCGTGTAGACGGCGTTGCGGGTACGCGTGACGGTGTTGGCAGCAAGACCGTCGCAGGAGATGTTGTAGTCAATGGCGGGATTTGCAGTAAGCGTGTAAATCATGAATGTTCCTTTCACGAAGCAACGTGTTAATGAAAGTATATTCCACGCTTCGGTAAAAGGCTACAACAACTCGGTGAACGGTGTGGAAGCGATGAAGTACGGAAGGACTCCTCTCCCCCGTGGCGGAACAAAAAAGGCGCCCCGGCCGAAACCGGAGCGCCGCATGCGCACGAATATGTCGCGTTTCGCTTACTTGCGATCGAGCTTGCGGACAGCAACGCGCTTGCTGTACTCGTCGACGTGACCAAAGTCGCCGATGCCGACGGACTCAGCAACGTTGGCGCCGGTGGCCATAGCGAGCTTCATGGCCTCCTCGACGTTGTCGCGATCCCTGTACCACTTGTGCAGGAACGCAGCGAGGGTGCAGTCGCCGGCGCAGACGGAAGAGACAAGCTTGATGTTGAACTCACGCTTGGCGTACCAAATGTCCTCGCCGTTGGAGAAGTAAGCGTCACCGCGGCTACCACGGGTGAGCAGCACGTTCTGGACGCCGGCCTCGTGAGCCAGCTTCATGGCAACGCGGACCTCGTCGTCGGTGTCGACCGGCACGCCGAAGATAGCCTTCATCTCGTGATGGTTCGGCTTAATGAGCAGCGGCTTCTTGTGAGCGAGCTCCTTGAGCTTGTCGGAGGACAGGTCCAGGACGACGTCGGCGCCACGGGCCTGAGCGTGCTCCATGACCTGAGCCAGGAAGTCAGGCGTAGCTTTGGGAGGCACGGAGCCGGAGACGATCAGGCACTCAAGGTCGCCCGCGGTGTCCAGGATGTTGTAGAGCTCCTCCTGGTGCTGCGGCGTGATCGGAGCACCAGGGTTGAGGATGCCGTACTCGTGCTGGCCATCGTTGACGTAGGTGTTAATGCGCGTGATACCGTCGGTCCAGACCGGGCGGCAGAGGCAACCCAGGTTCATGACCTCCTCGACGATGAACTTGCCCGTGAAGCCGGCGAAGAAACCGAGCGCGACGGTGTCGACGCCCATCTTCTTAAAGGCGAAGGACACGTCGAGGCCCTTGCCGTTAGCCGTGTAGCTGGCCGAGCCGGTGCGGACGTTCTCGTCGGGCTCGAGCGGAGAGCTCGAAACCGTCATGTCGACAGCCGGGTTAGCGGTTAGCGTGTAGAACATTTACAGTACCCCCTGTATATGTGAGGGCCGCGTGGCCGGCCCATTCCAACCACGCGGTTACCTCTGATACCAAATTAGCGAGCTGCGGACTCGAGCAGTGCCTTGACCTCGGCAGCGGTGTTGCAGGCGAGCGCCTTCTCGGCGAGCTCGTCGCACTCGGCCTTGGTCCACTGGCTGATGGTCTTGCGGGCGCGCAGGATGGACGGAGCGCTCATCGAGAACTCCTCCAGGCCCCAGCTGATCAGCAGCGGCTCAAGCAGCGGATCGGCAGCGGCCTCGCCGCACATGCCGACCATGATACCGGCCTTCACGCCGCTCTCGATGATGTTCTTGAGCGAGCGGAGCACGGCGGGATAGTAAACCTGGTACAGGTTGGAGATGGTGTCGTTGCCACGGTCGGCGCACATGGTGTAGCCGATCAGGTCGTTGGTGCCGATGGAGAAGAAGTCGGCGACCTCGGCCAGGCGGTCAGCGAGCAGCGAGGCTGCAGGCGTCTCGACCATGATGCCGACCTCGATGTTCTCGTTGAACTTGCGACCCTCTTCGGTCAGCTCGGTCTTGCACTGCTCGACGAGCTCCTTGACAGCCAAGACTTCCTCGACGCAGGTGACGAGCGGGATCATAATCTTGACGTCACCGAAGGCGCTGGCGCGCAGCAGGGCGCGGAGCTGGACCTTGTACTGGTCGGGGTTGGCCAGGCAGTAACGCACGGCGCGGAAGCCCATGAAGGGGTTCTCTTCCTTGACCATGTGCAGGTACGGAATCTCCTTGTCGCCACCCACATCGAGCGTGCGGATGATGACCGGAGCGCCCTTGAGCGCGCTGGCGACCTTACGGTAGGCGTTGAACTGCTCCTCCTCGGAAGGAAGCTCAGCAGAATCCATGAACAGGAACTCGGAACGGAACAGGCCGATAGCCTCGGCATCGTGATCGAGCGCGTTGGGCACGTCATCGGGGTTGCCGATGTTGCAGGCAATAATCTTCTTGATGCCGTCGGCAGTCACGGACGGCTTGCCGCGGAAGGCCTCGAGAGCCGCCTTCTCGGCAGCGAAAGCCTCGGCCTTGGCAGTGTAAGCGGCGAGCGTCTCCTCATCGGGATCGGCCTCGACGATACCCTTGCCACCGTCGACGACAACGGTCATGCCGTTACGCAGTGCGGTGCAGCTGTTGGAAACCGAAAGGACAGCCGGGATCTCGAGGGCGCGCGCAATGATTGCGGAGTGCGACGTGCGGCCACCAGTCTCGGTGACGATACCGGCAACGTGGGCCTTATCGATCGTGGCGGTCATGGACGGCGTGAGGTCGTGCACGACAACGACGGTGTTCTCGGGCAGGACGGAAAGGTCGACGACCTCCTTGCCCAGCAGCTCGGCCAGAATACCGGTGCGGATGTCGGCGATGTCGGCCGCGCGCAGACGGAACATCTCATCGTCCATGGACAGGAACATGTTCTCGAACATGGTCGAGGTGTCCATGAGCGCCTGCTCGGCGCAGGTGCCGCCGTCAATGGCGGCGTTGATGGCGTCGGTCATGCCCGGATCCTGAGCCAGGACAATGTGTCCGCTCATAATCTCGGCCTCGGCCTCGCCCACCGTCTCCTTCATGTGGTCGGCCTGAGCCTGGGTCTTCTCGCAGAAGACCGAAAGAGCGGTCTGATAGCGCTCCTTCTCTGCTGCCGAATCAGCAACCTCGTGCGGCTCAAACGTCAAGTCGGGATCGACGGCGACCATGACGGTGCCAATACCGATGCCCTCGGAAGCGTTGACTCCCTGATACATTCCCATTCCTCTCTCCGTGTCATGTGATAAAGCGTTTTGCCATATCCATGACAAAAGAGCGCAGCTACCTTAAGACAGGTCACTGCGCCCCCAAATATGAACTTAGTTGTTCAACATGCGACCCGTTTGAGTTCTACTCGCCAAGACCGCTCTTGATGAGCTCGATGGCAGCAGCCAGAGCCTCGGCCTCGTCGGCGCCGTCGCACTTGACCTCGACCTCGGTGCCGCAGGGGATACCAGCAGCCATGAGGGCCATCGGGGACTTGCCGTTGACCTCCTTCTCGGGGGTGACGACCGTCACGTCACAGGCGTACTTGCCCATGGTGGAGGCGAACAGACCAGCCGGACGCATGTGCAGACCCTGAGGATTAACGAGGGTAGCCTTCTCAGAAACCATAATTGACTCCTTTTTTGTGTTTAACCCCTGTCATGCATGTGGCAGGAGTCAGATTCACGACGTTGTTTATATTAACTCACATCAAACGGTTTTTCATTGTGTTTCGCACGAATTGTTGGACAGTTGTCTGTTCTGTCCGCTTGCTCGCCCCGTACCCCGCGCGCGGACCCATGAGATTTCCTGCTCTACAGTCCTGCTCGCACGAAGAGCACATTAAGTGCTCTTCGGCTCGTGCGGAACTCGCGATAAATCTCATGGCCCCCGCGCGCGGGGTCCGGGGCGAGCAAGCTGCGGAAACTCGGTCGGTCCAAAGTAATATCGTGCGAACAGAATTCTGGCTGATGACTTGTTCGCGACAAAGACTCGATAGGCAGCCCACTCTATGCCCTTTTGTAAGTTGCGGTGAAATAGGGACTGAATTTGGGGTTGAATCGTTTAAACAGTCCCCATTTCACCGTAACTTATGGGAGGGCATAGAAAAAGGCGGGGGCTCCTGATGGAGTCCTCGCCTTTGTTACAGGGGGCGATGTTATTCGCGTACTGTGGGATTAGACCAGGCGGGCGTTGATCGTCTTGGCGATCTCGGCGGCGTCGGTGGAACCCTTGACGGTGGCACGGAAGTCCTCGTCCATGAGCGCCTCGGCGACCTTGGACAGGATCTTGAGGTGCGTGGTGCCAGCCTGTGCACCAGGGATGAGCAGAGCGATGGCCACGTTGACGGGAGCGCCGTCCATGGTATCCCAACCGGTCACGCCGGACTCGTCCTTAACGACGATGACGGCAGCCTCGGTAATGGCGTCGGACTTGGCATGCGGGATGGCGAAGCCCTCCATCATGCCCGTGGTGCCCTCGGCCTCGCGGGCCAGGAAGGCGTTCATCACGGCGTCGGCGTCGCTGGCGATACCGGCCTTGACAGCCTGGTTGGAAACGAAGCTCAGAGCCTCGTCGCGAGAAGCGAAGTCCTCGGCGACAAAGACATTCTCGACCTTCACGAAGTCGGCAGCATCGGCCTTAGGGGCCTCAACGGCAGCAGCCTTGGAAGCCTCAACCGGCTTGGCTACAGGAGCGGCCTTCTGATTCTTCTCGAAGTCGTACTTCTTGAAGGCCACGAACAGGATGCCACCGATCACAGCGCCGATGAGGATCGCGAGGACCCACAGCGGACCGTTCTCGACAACGGGCAGGACCAGGAAGCCACCGTGAGGCGCCGGATCGTGAACGTTGAACATGATGGTCAGGATCGAGGCGATGGAGGAACCGAGCATCATGATGGGCATGACGGGCCAGATGTTCTTGGTCATGAACGGAATGGCGCCCTCGGTGATGTGGGTGCAACCAAGAATGAGGTTGACGATACCGGCGTCATGATCCTCCTGGCTGAAGTACTTCTTGCCAACGACGACGGCGAAGGTGGTGATCAGCGGCGGAACGATGCAGGCGGCGGAGACGGCAGCCATGAAGTTGGTGCCGAAGTTGTAGGTATCGGTGCCAACGCCAGCAGCCAAGGCCTCGGTGAGCATAGCGGTACCGGTGACGTAAGCAGCCTTGTTGACCGGGCCGCCCATGTCAACGGCGCACATGCAGCCGATGGCAAGGCCCAGGACAATGGCGCCAGAGGCGGACAGACCCTTGAGGAAGTCCATCATGGCGGTGTTGATGGCAGCCATGGGGCCGGAGATGCCGAGCATGACCAGGCCGACGATGGCGGTCGAGAACAGCGGGTACAGGAAGATAGCCTTGAGGCCGTCCAGATTCTTGGGCAGCTTGGAGAAGACCTTCTCGAGCAGCAGGATGACATAGCCAGCGAGGAAGCCGCCGACGATGCCGCCCAGGAAGCCGAAGCCCACGCCGGCGCCGCCGGCGTCGATCATGCCGGTCTCGGCGTTAACGGGCAGGCCCTGGATGGCGATCATACCGGCAACGAAGCCGGGGACGAGCGCCGGGCGCTTGCCGATGGACTCGGCGATATAGGCGGAAAGCACGGGAACCATGAGGTTCATGGCGATACCGCCGATGATCTTAAGCATAGCGGCAAAGCTGTTGTAGTCAGACGCCGTCGAATCGAAGGACGTGATGCCCCACAGGAACGAAACGGCGGTCAGGACACCACCGGCGACGACGAAGACCAGCATGTGGCTGACGCCGTTCATGAGGTGCTTGTAGATGATGTGGCCGATAGATTCCTTCTCCTCGACCTCATCTTCGACATCGGCAGCAGCCGCAACCGAGTCGTCACCCTTGGCGGCGAGCGCGCGGTCGATCAGCTTACCGGCTGCCTCGACGGACAGGGCCTTGGAAACACCAACGGAAACCATGCGCTTGCCGGCGAAACGCTCCGCCTGGACATCCTTATCGGCTGCGACGACGACGGCCTTGGCACCGGCGATCTCACTCTTGGTGAGCTCGTTCTCGACACCGACCTGGCCATGGGTCTCGACCTTAATGGTCAGACCGCGCTCGGCAGCTGCCTTCTCCAGCGCTTCCTTCGCCATGAAGGTGTGCGCGATACCGGTCGGGCAACCGGTGGCGGCGATGATGTCAAACTTAGCCATGTGTCCCTCCTTTTTAAGTTTTGCGCCCGCAGGCGCTCCCCTACACGCGCGTCCTTGCGCGCTTTTCCACAACTGAAAGATACCAACCTACCGTCCGCGTGAGAAGAGACAAGGAGCAATTCTCCGGTGAAAGGTTCTTTCATAACCGTAAACGGTAGGTGAAAGTTTACCATCAACACTTGAAACGGCAAGGTGTATCTTGTAATTGAAAATCCCCCTATACTATGACAGTACAAAACGAGTCCGATTATCATGCCAACCAGGAGCCATCCATGACCGATAGTAGCAAGAGCGCACTTTCCCTCATTAGTACCCATCAGGGATACAGCGAATCCGAGCAGCGCATTGTCGACTATATATTGGAGCACCAGTCCGAGGCGCCACGCCTCACGGCGGCTCAGCTCTCGCGCGCCGCCGCCACGTCCGAGGCGACCGTTTCGCGCTTCTGCCGCAAGCTTGGCTTTGGCAGCTTCCGCAGCTTTCAGTTTTCGTTGGCGAGGGATTTGGAAAGCCAGCGCAACGAGGGCCTGACTGACGAAGTCTCGCTCGACAATATGGAGCAGAGCCTTAAGAACATCCTGGCTGCCAAGGTGAGCGAGCTTAATGCGACCATCGACGGGATCGACCACGATACGTTGGCGGCTGTTGTGCATGCCCTTAAGCATGCAGGGGTTATTGAGTTTGCGGCTGTGGGAAATACGAACGCGGTCGCGCTCGATGCGACGTTTAAGTTTTCGCAGCTGGGCCTGCGCTGCATGGCGAGCACCATTAGCGAGACATCAATCGGCTTTGCGCTCACGTTGCGCCCGGGTGACGTCATCGTGCTCATCTCAAACTCCGGCAAGTCGCGCCGACTGAATCGCATGGCAAAAGCGGCTCGCGACTGCGGTGCCACCGTAGTCGTCATCAGCAGCGACAGCAAGTCTCCACTCGCGCGCCTGGCAGACTACACTTTTAATACCGTCAACCACGAGGCGCTGCTGACGACGGGTGACTTTGCGTTCTCCAAGATCAGCGCCACGATGATCATCGAAGTTATCTACAACTTCCTGCTGCCCGAGATTGAAGACGCTCGTGAACATATCAGCTACTACGAGGAGCTCATCCAGCCGGACAAGGTCGTTGAGTAAAACGCGTAGTGGGACAAAAATTTCAGTCTATTTTGTCCCACCAACACCGCTGATACGACCTAGCCTCGAACTTCTTCGAGCATCTGCTTTGCGTGGGCCAAGCTTGCCTCGGACTGATCGCCGCTGAGCATGCGGGCGATCTCGGCAGTACGCGCTTCGCCGGTTACCTCGTCCAAATGCGTCTGGGGAACATCGCCCGGCTCCTTGCTGACAACATAATGCTTGTCGGCCATGACGGCGACTTGCGCCAAGTGGGTTACGACAATCACTTGATGCGTAGCGGCAAGATCGGCCAGCACACCAGCAAGAGCACGAGCCGTGGAGCCGCCGACACCGGCATCGACCTCGTCAAATACCAGTGTGTCGACGCCGTCAGCATTACCCAAGACCACCTTGCTCGCCAGCATGACGCGGCTGAGCTCGCCGCCCGAGGCAATGCGGCGCAGGGGACGCGGCGTCAAGCCGACACCGCTGCGATACAAAAGCTCGTAGCTTGAAGGACCCGCCGGCGTCCACTCGGCGCGCGGAAGATCACGCGACTCCCAAACGAGCTCGGCGCCGCCCATCTCCAGGCGCGCCATTTGGCGGCCAACCTCGTGACAAAAACGCGGAGCAGCGGTATTACGCGCACGCTTGAGTGCCTTGGCGGCAGCAAACAGCTCGCGCTCGGCGCTCCCGAGTGCCTCACTCGCCTTTTTGATCTGTTCATCGCCATCATCGACCAGGGACAGCAGCTCTTGCGAGCGATCGCGCATGGCAAAAACATCGTCCATGGTGGGACCCCACTGACGCAACAGGCCCTTGAGGTCGGAATACCGCTCACGCATGCGAGCGAGCTCGCGCGGGTCGAAGGCGACGCCATCGCGATAGGCACGAAGCTCGTTCGCGCTATCCTCAAGGGAGATGCAGGCATCCGAAAGCGCATCGGCAATGTCGCCCAGTTTGCGATCGACGGTAGCCATACGGGAAAGCTCTGCCACGGCGCTGTTCACGGCATCGAGCGCTCCACCTTCGGCGGCAAGCGATGCATGGGCATCGTTAGCTGTGGCAACCAGTACCTCGGCATGTTCGGAGCGCGGCAGCAGCTCCTCGAGTTCCTCATACTCACCCGGCTTGGGGTCGACCTCGGCGATACGCTCCAGGGCGAAGCGCGCCTCCTCGACGCGACTCCCCTGCGCGCGTGAGGCTTCCTCCACGCGACGGACCTCCTTGGCAGCCGCACGCGACGCCTTGAAGCAGGCACGGTAACGGTCGAGCGCCTCGAGCGCAGAGCGACCAGCCCAGGCATCAACCATGGCAACATGATGCGCCGGATCGAGCAGACGCTGATGTTCATGCTGGCCGCACAGATCCATCATCACGCCGACGCGCTCGGAGAGCTCGCGCACGCTGGCGAAGCGGCCGTCAATCTTGACGCGGCTGCGACCCTCGGCAGAAAGGCTGCGCTGCACGGTAAAGCCCTCCGTGTCGTGCGGGCCGTCGAACAAGCGCGCCTCGACGCTCGCCAGCGCCTCTCCCTCGCGCACCGTCGACGAATCTGCACGCCCGCCCAAAATGAGCTTGAGCGCCGAGAGCAGCGCGGTCTTGCCGGCGCCGGTCTCGCCGGTCAAAACCGTTAGGCCCGCACTCGGAACCAACGTCGCCTCGCGAATGAGCGCGATGTTGGAAACCTGCAGCTCATCGATCATGGCGCACTCCGTAGAACACGCGGCTCACCGAGTTATAGAAGCTCTCGGGGCCGTAATCCAGCAGCAGCACATCGCCGGGACCGCGACGCACGGCCACGCTCTCGACCGTGCCGTCGCAGGTAATAAACTGTCCATCGATAGCGATCGCCGGAACACTCGGACGGTCATCGGACATAAAGATCTCGACGACATCACTCGGCGAGGTCAAAAAAGCGCGAGCCTGAATGGTATGCGGAGCGATGGGCACACAGACCATACCCGTGTAATCGGGGCTGACAATGGGGCCGCCGGCGGAAAGCGCGTAGCCGGTGGAGCCGGTCGCCGTCGAAACAACGACACCGTCGCCGCGAAGGCGGTCGATATGATGGCCGGACACCGTGATGTCAAATTCGACCATATCGGACAGGGGGCCGCGCGTAAGTGCCATATCGTTGAGGGCAAACGTGCGCACGACATCCTTCGCGCCGTCTTCGCGCACGGACACGATATCCGCGGCGATGGTGGCGCGGCGGCTCACGTGGAGCTCGCCGGACAGAGCATCGCTCACAACCTGCAGAATGTCGCGCTCCTCGGGGCTCGCAGCAGTTAAAAAGCCCAGGTGACCATAGGAAAGACCGAGGATAGGAATCTCGCGATGGTTGAGGATGCGGGCAGCGCGCAGCAACGTACCGTCGCCGCCGAGCGTAATGACCAGATCTGAGCCATCAATATCAGGCGTGCTTTGAATCTTCGATCGCTGGTCGGCAGCCCATGCGACCTCGTAGCCCTGGCGCGAAAGCCAAAGCTCGAGCATCAGGCCGCTCTCGACCGCCTCTTGCTTGTAGTAATTGGGAACCAGAAAGACCTTCATAGCGTTGCAGCTTTCTCGCTCAAAGCCGATACCTGGGATTGCAGCTCATCGTCGGTGCGTTCACCAGGGGCAAACCTTGTGCCGTACAGGAAAAACTCAACGTTGCCCTTAGCGCCATGGATGGGCGACACGCACACGTCAAGCGGAAACAGGCCCTTGGCGGCAAAAAGCTCAATCGCCGCCACGAGCGTATCGCGGCGGACGGCGGGGTCGGTCACGATACCGCGCTCGCCCACCAGCGCAGCCGGCGCCTCAAACTGGGGCTTTACGAGCGTGCAGAACGAACCCGAAGGCTTCAGGCACGTCAGCACCGCATCGATAATGTTCGCGATGCTGGTAAACGAGACATCACAAACAGCCAGGTCGATGGCGCCGGCATAGCCAAGCTCAGGCAGCTGCGTCACGTTGGTGCGCTCATGCAGCGTCACGCGATCGTCCTGACGCAACGACCAATCGAACTGTGCGCGACCAACGTCCACCGAGACAACGGTCGCAGCTCCGCGCTTGAGCAGGCAATCGGTAAAGCCGCCGGTAGAGCAGCCTACGTCCAGGCAGGCAAGGCCCGTGGGGTCGATACAAAACGCATCGAGCGCACCCTCAAGCTTAAGGCCGCCGCGCCCAACGTACGGAATGCGCCCCTTCACGTGCAGCGGCAGGCCCGGGATCACCTTAAGGCCCGGCGAAGTCAAACGCTCACCGCCACTCGAGACCAAGCCGGCCATAAGAGTGCGAAGGGCATCCGCGCGATCGGCGCAGATGCCCTGTGAAATCAGTTCGTCATCAAGACGCACGCGTTTCATGAATGCCATCAACCATTCGTATCCGGAGATGCGGCCTAGCTATCCTGGGATTCGTTTGCCGCATCCTCATCGTATTCCTGCTCGAGCTTGTCGGCCTCACGCGGCGTCAGCTCAAACTTATCGACCATGTCGACCGCGCGGGAGCCCAGCTCAATCGCCTCGTCAAACAGATCGAGTGAACGCTCCAAGGATGTATCCTTGGAGCGAACGGTAGCGATGATCTGATCCAGACGGTCCGAGATCTCGTCAAAGTTGCGGACGGAACCCTCTGGCATGGCTACTCCTCGACGGAGTCGGACTCGACGGCCTCAGCAGCGTCCACATCCTCGGCAAGTACACCGGCGGTAGCCTGAGCGGCAGCGACCTTGGCGGCAGCCTCAGCAGCCTGGGCCTCCTCGCGAGCGCGATCCTCGGCCAGCAGTTCCTGGTACAGGTCCTCGCCCGGCAACTCCTCGCTGCGCGCGATCTTGCCCAGCACGCCGTTGACGAACGACGCGGACTGGTCGGTGCCATAGGCCTTGGCAAGTTCGACGGCCTCGTTGATCACGATAGCGTCCGAGACCTCTTCGTCGGTGAGGAAGCGCATCTCGTAGACGGCGATACGCAGCAGATTGCGGTCGGCGCCGGGCATGCGCATAAGATCCCAGTTCTTGGCGACGGCGCGCAGGGCACAGTCGATGCGATCGATATGCTCGTAGGCACCGCGGCACAGCTCCAGCGCATAGGGGTCGAGGGGGCCCTTCGAGATCAGGAAATCGCCCTCGAGGACGCGCTCGAGCGGACTGTCCGTGGCCTCGGCCTGGAACAGCAGCTGCAGCGCCTGACTGCGGGCAAGCGTACGCCCGCGATAAACCTTAAGGCTCAAAGGTTACTCCTTGGGGAAAACGAGGCCGTCGATGCAAACGTCAACGCGCTCGACCTCAACGCCCACCTGGGCATCGATGGCAGCGACCACGGCAGCGCGAACGGCCTCGGCGAGTTTCTTGAACGGATAGCCAAAGAACACCACAACGCGCACGGTGAGTGCGAGCTTGTCGCCGACGACCTCGGTCTCGACCGCCGGCTCGGAAGCCGGGGCCTTGGACGAGAGCATCATGGAGACAAGGTTGGTGGCAAGGTCCTTGACGCCAACGGAGGCGATGCCCTCGACATCGGACAAGGCGCGCGAGACGATGGCGGTCAGAACATCGGGCGAAATGCCGATGCCGTCAATCTTGATTTCCTGGGGCATGAGTCCTCCTAGAAGAGTTGGTTGCTAGACGCGGGAGACGAACTTGCCGTCGCGGGTGTCAACCTTGATGACCTCGCCCTCGTTGAGGTACATGGGGACCTGGATGACAGCGCCGGTGTCGATCGTGGCCGGCTTGGTGGAACCCTGGACGGTGTCGCCCTTAAAGCCCGGGTCGGTCTGGACGATGGTGGTCTCGATGAACATCGGCGGAGTCACGCCCATGAGCTCATCGTCGGCGAAGAGCAGCTGGCAGATGTCGTTCTCGCGCAGCCACTTGGAGTTCTCGCCCACCATGTCCTCGGGAACGGGAACCTGCTCATAGGATTCGTTGTCCATGAAGATGTAGTCGGTGCCATCGTTGTAGAGGTACTGGAACTCACGGGTGGTGAGCATGACGCTCTCGAACTTGGTGCCGGCGTTGCAGGTGTTCTCGACGACGCGGCCGCTCTTGATGTCGCGGGTCTTGTAGCGCACAAACGCGCCGCCCTTGCCCGGCTTGACATGCTGGAACTCGACGATGGTGTAGACCTTGTCCTTAATGCGGAGACCGAGGCCGTTCTTGAAGTCGGCGGTAGAAATGGTAGGCATAGCGACCTTTCTTGTTATGGGCAGAACGCACAAGCGTCCAAATTACATACGAGCGAAATTATACACTTGCAGACGGCGCCTGCAGCGAGCGCATAAAAAGAGAACGCGGGGCGTCCGAATTGCTCCGGAGGCCCCGCCCCAAACTATCTACCGAAGTAGACTAGCAATCGATGACGTGAAGGTCATGCGGCGTCTTGGTGAAGGGCTCGTAGCCGTTCTCGGTGACCACGCCGTAGTCCTCCAGGCGCACGCCGCCCACACCGGGCAGGTACACGCCGGGCTCCATGGTGATAACCGAGCCGACCTCGATGATGTTCTTGCTGCGGTTGAAGTTAGGCAGCTCGTGGATGTCAATGCCCACGCCATGGCCCAGACCATGGTTGTAGTAATCGCCATAGCCGGCATCGCCAATGATCTTCTTGGAAAGCTTGAAAATGTCGTTGCCCTCGACGCCCGGATGAATGGCGGCAACGCACTCCTCGTGCGTACGGCGCACGAGCGCGTACAGGTCGAGCTGCTCCTGGGTAGGCTCGCCCATCACGACGGTGCGCGTCATGTCAGAACGATAATCGCAGTAGCCCGCGCCGTAATCCATGAGGACGAAGTCGCCCTTCTCGATCACGCGGTCGCTCGGAACGGCATGCGGGTTGGCGGTATTGGGGCCGCTCGCCACGATGGAGCCAAAGGCCAGGCTGTCGGCACCGTTGGCGAACATAAAGTTCTCGAGCTCGTTGCGAACCTGCTTCTCGGTCATACCGGGCTTAATATAGCCGAGCATGTGCTGGAAGGCGGCGTCGGTGATCGACTGCGCGTGGCGCATGAGCTCGATCTCCTCGGCGTCCTTGATGGCGCGCATCTTACGGATGTCGTCATGCATCAGCGGCAGCATGCAGGCAACGGAGCGGTCCTCCAGGCCACGCTGAATACCCTGGTAGAAATTGATCTGCATGTCGTCCTCGACAGCGCAGACGCGGCACTTGTTGGCCGCGATCTTGCCGGCGACCCAACCGGGGATGGTGCCCTCGTCCATGTCGTAGACCCAGGGGCTGCCGGCGGGCGTGTTCTCCTCAAAGCTGTTGAGATAGCGCGAGTCGGTATGGAACAGGCACTGGTCGGCCGTAATAAACGCAGCATGCGGGAACTCGAAGGTGTAATCGAAGACGCCCTTGACGCCCGTAAGCCAACGAAGGTTGGCCTCGTCGCGCACCACGATGGCATCGTAGCCGCGCTCGACCATCAGGGCACGGACACGCTCGATACGACCGGCAGGACCGGCAGCAAACTCAGACATGCAGATTCCTTTCTTGTTGCCTCTATAAAGACGGGACGGGTCTCAACCGAACGACAGAATCGCATGCGATCCGCAACCGACTGAAAACCCGCCCCTCAACATGATACGAAAGACAATGGATGTCAATAAATCTTAGAGAAGTTCTTTGCGAGAAGCCAAGTAGGCGTGAGCATGGCGCTCAAGAACCTCGTCCTCAACGCTCGTGAGACGAATGGCGCCGAGTGCCGCGGGCAGCGGCAACATACTGCGGTTCGAACGGACAAACTGCTGCCTGCGGAACTCCTCGATATATGCGGCAGGCTCCAGATCGAAGGCAAGCTCCTCGATACCAAAGTCCTCCAGGCAGTCATCGACCTCAAAGACGTAATCGATATCGAAGTCGCAGGCATCATGTGCTAGGCGCGCCTCAAAGCGCATGCCCTCGGACAACAGCTGGTAGGCAGGGACCTGCGAAGCGGCATCGCCCAAGCAAGCGCGCAGGGTACGCTCCCCCGTCTTGCCAAAATCGAGCGCATGGCGAGCGCTCGGGTTCGTGGCCATCAGTACGTCCTTGCGGGCAGTCTGAGACCATTGGACGGCATTGACGAGCGCGACCTCCTCGCCCGCGAGAATCTCGGGGACGGTCTCAGCAAACTGATTCCAGCGGGATTTGCTGCTCGAAAGCATGGTGCCAACAAGTACCGCATAGCCGAGTTTGAGGTCCTCGGGGTCCGCCTCGCGAACAAGGTCGAGGTCGCACACGACCAAGCCCGGTTCGGGACGGAACGCGATGGCGGGATGCGCATTCGCCGACGATGCGACGAGCGGCTTCATGGTCGTCGCGACCGTGAGCATGGCGTCGAAGGTCGTCGGCAACAGCGCGCACTCAGTTCGGCCGCACCACTGGTTGGCGCACCAGCTAACAACCGAGCAGGTTGCGGCATCGCCAACGGCGACAACCAGATCGTCGCAGGTAACGCCGTTGGCAGACAGGGCGCCAAAGATAGCATCGGCATCGGCCAGCGTAGCACCGGCAGGCGAAACCTCGAAGACGAGCGGCGACACGGCAAAGCCGGCATCGACCAGAGCGTGCTCAACGATCTCGCCAAAGCAGTCGGAAACAGCGCTGTTCCAGACAACCATCGCACGCTTGGGCTTGCCCACGGCCGAGGCAAACATACGCGACAGCTCACTAAAAGCGTTAAAGCCGACGCGAACATCGACACTGCGATTTTGGAAATTGATCAGTTGACGGCGAATCATAGCAGTCCACGCTCCAAAAGCATCTCGGCACAAAGGTAGGAAACGTCCTCGAAGGACTTGTTGCGAATATCAAGGGTAATATCTGCGGCCTGGCGATACAGCGGACGGCGATGCTCAAACAGGCGCGCGGCATGCTCGGGCGAGCGGAAATCGGGGCGCGTGTCGGACCGACGAATCTGGCGAATCGAATCCTCGAAGTCGCCCTCGAGGTACACGCACGTACCCATATCGTGCATCAGCTCAATATTCACCGGTGTCTCGACGATACCGCCACCGCACGAAACCAACAGGCTGCGCTCGCTTTGGAGCGAACGGAGCGCCGAGGTCTCGAGCTCGCGAAAACGATCCTCGCCCTCGGTCTCAAAAATCTCGGTTACCGACTTGCCGCAACGGCGCACGACCAGGCGGTCGGTATCGATAAAACGCCGCTTGAACATGGTGCCGACGTTGCGCGCGAGCGTCGACTTGCCCGCGCCCAAAAAGCCGATAAAGAAGATATGGTCGCAGCCGTGTTTGATGTGCTGAGACATGGCGAAACCTATTCCTCGCAGGGAAGGTCGCGCAGGGCCCGGCGCTCAAAAATACGGAAGATCTGCGTATACCACAGGTCCTGCGTCGCCTGCGGCTTTACCAGGATGGTATCGACGCCGGCTAAATTGCCACTCCACACGTCAGTGTAGAGCTGATCACCGATCAGTACCGCCTCGTCGGCCGTGGCGCCGAGGCGCTTAAGACCCGCCTTAAGGGCAAACGGCGCCGGCTTCATGGCGTGGCTAATGGCCTCGAGTCCCAGCTCGCGTGCAGAGCTCATGACCTGGTCGCGATGCCAGTTGTTGGACACCATGCACAGCTTAAAGCCTTTGGCGCGGGCGGCGTCAAGCCAAGCGGAAACCGCGGCGGGAACCTGCTCGGTGTCGCGCGGCACCAGGGTGTTATCGCGATCGAGCAGAATGGCGCGTTTGCCGTCGGCCCACAGGGTATCAAGGTCGATGCGATCGACCGAGGCAACGTATCGTTTGGGGCTAAAAATCCTCATGCTAATTCCAAGACTGTTGATGCTCTTCGTAGGTTTGCGAGAAGTACTCCTCGTCCTGTGTAATGTAGAAATACAGGTCATCGGAGTCGGTCGGCTCAAGGGTGGCCTTGAGCGCCTCGAGCGACGGAGAGCAGATGGGCGTGGGCGGCAGGCCCTCGTGCTTATAGGTGTTATACGGGCTATCGCTCTGCAGGTCGTCGGCGGTAACCTCTCCGCCGGTGACATACATCATGGTCGCATCGCTATTGAGGTAACGCAGGCCATCGAGCTTGCCCGCCAGACGGTTATAGAAAACCGATGCCACATGCGCGCGCTGATCGGCGTTGAGGCCCTCGCGCTCGACGATCGAGGCAAGGTTAACGATGTCGTAATCGGACATCTCCACGCCATAGCGCTCCTTGATCTTGGCCTCGCAGCTCGCAAAGTCAAGCGACTTGTACTCGGTGTTGAACTGGTCAAGCATGGCGCGAATCACATCATCGGCAGAAGGGTCCTTACCCAACGAATAGGTCTTGGGGAATAGGAAGCCCTCGAGTGAATCGTTTGCAGCGTCTTTAAGGAAAGCGTAATCATTCACATAATTGCTCGCCTTGGCCTGGTTAAGGAAATCTTCCTTAGAAATGCTGTCGTATGCCGCGGCCACACGATCGGCGACCTGGTCGACCGTCAGGCCCTCAGGGATAGTCAGTGCATCGGAGCCCGCATTGGGGCCTTCCATGAGCTGCTGAACAACCTTGGTCGCGTCCATGAGCGTGGTAAACGAGTAGGTGCCAGGCTTAAGCGACATATCGGCATTGAGCTTTTTGACCGCCGCGTAATAATCCTTGGGGTCTTCGACGATATGGTTCTCGGAGAGAATCGAAGCGATGGCATCACCCGAGGCGCCATCGGGAATCGTAATAGTAACTTGCTGGCCAGCAGCGACTTTCGCATCCTCGCCGGCAAAGAAGCCCTTGACGGCCGGCACAACAAAGAAAACGATCGCGACAAGCGCAAGCACGGCGATGACGCCACCGATAATCATAGGCACCGGAGAGCTTTTCTTTTGGACGCCACGGCGGGCATGCGTGTTATAGCTCGAGCGCGTGGCCGGAGCAACGCCGTGCGAGCCATGAGCATGATGTGCGTGGGGGCGTGATTGCCGGGCCTGCCCCTGCGTGCGCTGGGCAGGAGCCTGCTGCTTAAAACGAGCGCCGCCAGCGGGCTGCGCGGGACGAGCTGCGGGCTGTTGAGCGGCACGCTGAGCAGGTTGAGCCGAACGCTGCGTCGGCTGCGCCGGGCGCTGGCCAGGCTGAGCAGGGCGCGGCGCAGGCTGCCGTGTACGATTCTGCTGGCGCGGATCGGAAGCGCTAGGCATGCGAAACCTCCTCGTTTTTACGATCGAGCCATGTCTGCAAGAACAGGCTGGCGGCGATCATGTCAATCTTGCCCCTCATCTGCTTTTCGTTGAGTCCCTGCTCTCGCAGGATTCGCTTGGCCTCCTGCGAGGACAGACGCTCGTCCTCAAACTCCAGCGGAAGTTCGAGCTCGTCGGCAATCTTTTGGGCCACTGCGGCGACGCGCTCGGCCTGGGGGCCGGGCTCACCTGCCATGGTCAAGGGACGTCCACTTACCAGGATATCGGGCTCATAGTCCTCGACCAGGTAGCGAAACGTCTTTGCCATACCAGTGACCTCGGCAGCCGGAAGCACCTTGACAGGCATCGCCATCTTGCCATCACGGCTCGAGACGGCAATGCCAATCCTGGTCTCCCCTATGTCCAGTGCGAGCGCGACCACAGCGACTACTTAGGTTCTTAGGCGCCGAGCGCGGTCTTGGCGGCCGCGAGGGCATCGGCGATACCGGCAGCATTCTTGCCACCGGCCTGGGCCATGTTGGGACGACCGCCACCGCGACCATCGACCAGGCCCGCGATCTGCTTGATCACGTTGCCGGCGTGGAAACCGGCCTTCACGGCGTCATCGGAGCCGGCGGCGAGCAGGGCCGGGGTGCCCTTCTCGGTAACGCTGGCAACGACGCAGGCGACGGGGCCGGCAACCTTCTGGTGCACGGTATCCCACACATTGCGCAGGTCAGCAGCCTCAAGACCCTGAAGCTCAGCGACGACGAGCTTGTAGCCGTTCAGCTCGACAGCGCCCTCGATGGCGCCAGAGATAGCGTCGGAGGAGCCACCGGTGAGTGCCTTCTTGAGCTTGTTGGACGTCTCGCGCAGCTCGGCCTGCAGGTTCTCCACGCGGGCGGGAACCTCGTCAACACGGCACTTGAGCGCAGCGGCAGCGGCGTCAACGAGCGCCAGGCGGTCGGCCATGTAGTCGAGAGCGCCCTTGGAGGTCACGGCCTCGATACGGCGGACGTTGGAGCCCGTAGAGGACTCGGAAATGATCTTGAACAGGCCGATCTCGGCAGTATTGGCGGCATGCGTACCGCCGCAGAGCTCACGGGAGAACGGCTGATCCTCGGCGCCCACGGAGACGACGCGGACGACGTCGCCGTACTTCTCGCCAAAGAGGGCGACAGCACCGGCGGCCTTGGCCTCGTCGATGCCCATGACGCGGGTCACGACCGGTTTGGAAGCGAAGATCTGCTGGTTGACCAGGTCCTCGACAGCCTTGAGCTGCTCGGAGGACAGGGCCTCGAAGTGCGTGAAGTCAAAGCGCAGGTGCTCGGGCGTCACCAACGAGCCAGCCTGGGAGACATGCTCGCCCAGGACCTGCTTAAGCGCGGCGTCGAGCAGGTGCGTGGCAGTGTGGTTGCGGCGCAGGAAGCCACGGCGCTCGGCGTCGAGCGCGGCTGTCACGGTAGCACCGACGGTCAGTGTGCCCTCGGCAACGTGCGCGACGTGAGCATACAGGCCATTGTGGTTCTTGGTGTCGGCAACAGTCAGCGCAACGCCCTCGGCGGAAAGCTCACCGGCATCGCCCTGCTGGCCACCCATCTCGGCGTAGAACGGGGTGCGGTCGAGCACGACCTCGACGTCCTCACCGGCGGAAGCAGACTCGACGGACTCGCCGTTGCGAACGATGGCGACAACCTTGGCACCCTCGATCACATCGTTGTCATAGCCGTCGAACTCGGTCGCGGCAACCTTGTCGGAAAGCTCGACCCACACGTCGTTGAAGCTGCCCCAAGCATCGCCCTTGGCGTTGGCGCGAGCGCGGGCCTTCTGGTCCTCCATGCAAGCGGTGAAGCCGTCCATATCGACGTTGTGACCGGCGGTGCCGGCGATCTCGACGGTCAGGTCGATGGGGAAACCAAAGGTGTCGTGCAGCTTAAAGGCAACGTCGCCCGGAAGGACAGTACCCTCGGCAAGCGCGGCCAGGGCCTCGTCCAGGTAGACGCGGCCGTTGTCGAGCGTCGTGGAGAAACGCTCCTCCTCGGAAGCGACGATACCCTTAACGAGCGCGACGTTCTTGAGCAGCTCGGGATAGGCCTCGCCCATCTGGGCGTTGACCTCGTCAATGAACTTGGTCAGGAAGGCGCCCTCGATGCCCAGCAGGCGACCGTGGAACACGGCGCGGCGGAGCAGGCGGCGAAGGACGTACTCGCGACCCTCGTTACCGGGGAGAATGCCGTCCGAGATCATAAAGTCGACGGCACGAGAGTGATCTGCGATGATGCGCAGGGAGCGGCTAGCACCGGAGTAATCGTCGGCGTCATAGGTCTTGCCGCTGATTTTCTCGCCCAGCTTGATGAGGTGCTGCATCAGATCGCCGTCGTAGTTAGCGGTCTTGTGCTGCATGATGGCGGCCATGCGCTCCAGACCCATGCCCGTATCGAGGTTGCGGTGCGGCAGCTCCGGCATGGAGCCATCCTCCTGGCGGTCGTACTGGGTAAAGACGAGATTCCAGAACTCCAGGAAGCGGTCGCAGTCGCAGCCGGGCTTGCAGTCGGGGCTGCCGCAGCCGACCTCCTCGCCCATGTCAAAGTAGATCTCGGAGCACGGACCGCAGGGGCCGGTGGGGCCAGCGGCCCAGAAGTTGTCGTCCTCGCCCAGGCGGGAGATGTGATCCTCGGCAACGCCCAGGGAGCGCCACACGTCATGGGTCTCGTCGTCCTCGGTAAAGACGGTGAAGTACAGGCGATCGAGCGGCAGCTTGAACTCCTTGGTAATGAGCTCAAAGGCCCAAGCGCAGGCCTGCTGCTTGGAGACGCCACCAAAGGAGAAGTCGCCGAGCATCTCAAAGAAGGACAGGTGACGGCCGTCCTCGCCGATGCAATCGATGTCGTTGGTGCGGACGCACTTCTGGCAGGAGATTGCGCCGATCTCCTTCATGGTCTTCTTGCCCTGGTAATACTCCTTAAACTGGTTCATGCCGGCGTTGGCAAGCAGCAGCGAAGGATCGTCGGGGACGAGGGACGAAGAAGGATAGAGCTTAAGACCGCGCTCCTCAAAGAAGTTGAGGAACTTAGAGCGAATCTCGGCCGTAGTCATTGACGGGTAGTCAGCACTCATAGAGGGAATCTCCTCGGTTTCACATCGAAACAGTTCAAACGTAACGATATTACCATCCCACCGCGCCTGTGCAAAAAAGAGGGCCGCCAAACAGCGACCCTCCAGCGAAAGTGCACGTTATATAGTACTGTGCGATCCTTTGAAAAAGGGCTGCTGTAGAATTACATATAAGAGTCACCCGGAAGGAGCGATCAATGAAAAGCAAACGATTTTTCCTCAATGCACTTCTGTTAGCGGCACTTTTAACGCTTTTGGCTTTCACCTGCTGGTACGCAAACCAACCAGCATTTGGCTACGTGTTGTATGCAGTAATGTCCGGCGATAAGGCTTATTACACTCTACGCGCAATTGACATTCTCTTTTTCTATGTTGCCGGCCCCTTATCAATCGCTTTGCTCGCGTTTCTTGTCATTTTCAACTTCAAGAAACGTTAATAGGACCTATTTAGAATCCGAGTCGTCCATGGAGCCGTCGATGCCGGTTTTGGTATCGTCGTCAGTGTTGGAGTCATCGTCCTTGGCAAAGGGGTTCTTGAAGAAGCCCGTGGCATCGGGCTGCAGACCAGAGAGCTTAATCCAGGGATTATCGAGTTCGGGCTTGGGCATGGCCTTGGCCTCGGGCGCGGTCTCGTTGCCGATGAGCTCGGACTCATAGATGAACGTATCGTCTCCAAGCGCGTCGTAGGCGGCGACCGGGTTGCCCTCGGTATCGCGATACGGCGTGCCCTTAAACACGGCGCCATCGTATGCCACGAGCTGACGCCCGGTCTCGTTCTCAAAGTAGTAGACGAAGACGCCCTTGAGGGCCGCGCACAGCGGAATGGCGATAACCATGCCGATGGGACCCATGAGTGCCGAACCGATAACGAGAGCCGTCAGGCTCATAACGGGATGCACCTGCACCGAGCTCTGCATGACCTTAGGCGAAATGACATTATCGGTGACGTTTTGAGCCACCATGGTCACGACAAGCGTCCATAACGCCAGCATAGGGCTGAACATAAAACCGAGCACCGTGGCGATCGCCGCGCTCACCCAGGGACCGACAACCGGAACCAAATGCATGATGCCGGTAAAGATGGCCATGAGCGCTGCGTATGGATGGCCAATGAGCGTAAAGCCGATAAAAGCCAAAAAGCCACCGCAGATGGACGTCACGACCATGCCGCGCATATAGCCGCCGACCGAGCGTGAAAGGATGGCAACCATAAAGCGGTACGAGGTCTCTTTTTCCTGTCCGATGATGGTGCAGACCTCGTGGTGCATGCGGGGATAATCGCAGGCAAGCCAGTAGGCAAGCACCAGACCCAGGAAGATGACGAACAGCTGCGAGGCCGTGTTGGTAATGAGCGGAAACACGCCGCGGCCGAGCTCCGCAGCGATTTGCGAGACGTACTTGGACGCTACGGTAACCAGCGAAGAAAGATTGTCGTCCAGATACTCCTTGAGCGGCGTGTTGTTGAGCGTCTTAGCGTGCGAGAGCATCTCGTTGAGATCGCCACCCGCAACACGAAGCTGCTCGGGCAGGCGGCTCAGGACTTCCATGATTTGACCGAGCAAAATAGGCGAGAGGATGCAGACGACGCCGACGAGCACGGCAACAACCACAATGAGCGCGATAAGCGAACCGATGCCGCGATTCACGCCGTGATGCTCGAGCCAGTTGGTGATCGGCGACATGACAAAAGCGATGATGGAACCGACTGCCAAAAACTCGATGACCGGTGCCAGGATGCCCATAAGGTTAAAGATGACGGCAGCGATGACAATGCAGCCGACGACGCCCCAAATGCGCAGCGTCAGAATACGGGTATCGCGAAGCGTGCGGTCGATTTGTTGGGGGTGCTCACTCATGAACGAACCATCACTCCGTCGGGGTCGATCTTATCTTGAATCTTCTTAAGCGTGCGGCGCAGCAGACGCGAAACCTGCACCTGCGAGATGCCCAGCTTCTTGGCAATCTCGATCTGGGTCATGCCCTTCACAAAACGCAGCTCGATAACCTCGCGCTCGCGCGGCGAGAAATCGCGGATGGCTTCCTCGATTACCAGACGGTCATCGGTAAAGTCGAGCTCGTTGTCATCGTCGGCGTAACGATCGAGAATCGAAGGCGCATCATCGGAATCGGACGCACCGGGGGCCTCGATGGGCACCGAGGTGTAGGCCGAGGACGATTCCATGGCTTCGAGCACCTCGTCGACGGTTACGCCAAGATAATCGGCGATTTCCTCAACCTTGGGCGAACGCTGAAGCTCGTTGGTGAGCTTGTCGGTGGCCTGGTTAACCTTGGCAGAGAGCTCCTGCAGACGACGCGGCACGCGCACACTCCAGCCCTTGTCGCGGAAGTGGCGCTTAATCTCGCCCAAGATGGTGGGCGTGGCAAACGTCGTGAACTCGAGTCCGCGCTCGGGATCAAAGCGATCGATAGCCTTGAGCAAGCCCAAGTACCCGACCTGCAAAAGGTCATCGAGCGGCTCGCCGCGGTTCTTGAATTTGTTGGCAAGAAACCTTACCAGGTTCATATGGGACATGACGAGCTGCTCGCGAGCATCCGGATCACCGGTCTCCTTATAACGACGAAACAGCTCGCGGGTTTTCTCCTTGTCCCAAGCGGTCTTGCCGCTCCGGGAGCGTTCGGTCATATTAGATATCCGCCTTGAGGTCGAGGGAAAGCGTTAGGGGCGCTGTAGTCTTTTCGTAGGAGTCGCACACACTCGCCAAAATGAGCTCGGCATACACGGCAGCCTGGTCATCCTCATCGACGGTCGCCTGGTCGCCAAAGGTAAAGATCATGCCCACATGCGATTCGTCGACATCGAATTTGATCGAGATATCGTCGGAATCAACAGCCGTGCAGCCAAAGATGAAGGCTTCTTCGGCAGCCATACGAATGTCCTCGATGCGATCGACGGACATAGAGCACAGGGCGCCGACGTTGGCGGCCGTCATGCGCACCAAGCGCGCGAGACGCGGATCACCGGCAACGCTCAGCGTAATGGGGCAGGTTGCTTCGCTACTCATCGCAGGACTCCTCGGAGGTCTCGGCAGGCGTATAGGTGTAATACTGAGCAGGCTTAGCAGCGGGCTTCTGAACATCATCGTCGTCAGCAGCGGCATCGTCGTCGCCAATCAGAACGCGCTCAGTGGGCTGCTCGGCCTCGGCAGCGGCAGCGGCGAGCTTGCGATCGGCGTCGGCTGCAGGAGCCTTCACCTTATTGAAGAGCTTCTGCACGGCGCCAGCAGCAGAATCAGTCACGCTCGATACGGCATTGCTGGCCTCGGCCACGCTGCCCGTGACCTCGGAAATGTCGCGAACGACCGCCTCAACCTCAACGAGGTTAGACGTCAGAGCATCAACGGCAGTCTTGCTCGACTTGAGGAGCGGCTCCATCTGGGCAAGTGCCGGCGTAAGCTCGTCAACGGCGCCATCAAGCTTTGCCACCACGGGCTGCGCCTCGGCAATCGTATTGTTGAGGTCGGTTACCGTCTTGTCGAGCGAGTCGACAACGGTGCGGGTTTTGCGCAGGGTGAGCGCAAGCTCAACGATAGCCCACACGCCGGCAACGGCAAGCAGCAGCAAGGCGATTTGAATGGGACTCATACAAGCCTCCCAAAGGAATCGAAATACAAACGCTTTCCATGGTACCCCAAAGGGGACCGAACATGCCAAGAGCAGCAACGTGGGACAAAATTATCAGCAGCTACTTCGGTGCATTCCCGCTGCGGTCGCGTTCGCTTTGCTCTACGCGCCATTCTTCCCAACCGCGGCCGGCAGACTGCCAAAATGCACCGCGTTCTAAGCCTTCGGGCAAATAGCGCTGGTCGACCCAGCCTTCGGGATAATCGTGCGGATACTTATACACACCGTATTCATCGCTGCCCGGGCGATGGCGATCGCGTAGATAACTCGGCACCTCGCGAAGCCCACTAGAGTGGATATCGGCCAGCGCCGCATCGATCGAAGCCTCGCACGCGTTGGATTTAGGCGCCAAGCACACATAGAGTGCAGCCTGAGCCAGGTTAATGCGGCACTCGGGATAGCCAATGACCTCGGCAGACTTAAACGCGGCATGTGCCACCAAAAGTGCCTGCGGATCGGCATTGCCAACATCCTCAGAAGCCTGAATCATAATGCGACGGGCGATAAACTTAGGATCCTCCCCCGCGTCAATCATGCGCGCGAGCCAATAGATCGTGGCATCGGGGTCGCTGCCGCGCATGGACTTGATGAACGCACTGATAATGTCATAGTGCATGTCGCCGTTTTTGTCATACGAAAAACCGCGGCGCGGGTTGGCAATCTTCACGTCATCGACGGTGATGGGATAACGCTCCCCCGCCGCCGGCGCTGGCGTTCCCTCCGTATCGGGACGCGTGACGGCAATCTCGCTCGCCAGCTCAAGTGTCGTCAGGGCCGAGCGTGCATCACCCGCAGCCAGCGTACAAATGGTCTTGACCGTATCCTCATCGGCCGAGAACTTACCGTTCAAACCCTGCGGCGCCTCGAGCGCACGTTCGATAAGCGTGGCGATATCCTCATCCTTCAGATGTTCAAGCTCCACCACGCGTCCGCGCGACAACAGTGCCGAATTGACCTCGAAGTACGGGTTCTCCGTCGTAGCGCCAATCATAATGACGGTACGGTTCTCAACTGCATGCAGCAGGGCATCCTGCTGCGACTTAGAGAAGCGGTGAATCTCATCGATGAATAGAATGGTGCGGCGGTCGTACGTATTCAGGCGCGTCTTGGCCTCGTCAATCACGCGGCGCAAGTCCTTTACGGTGCCCGTCACGGCGCTGACCTCGACAAACTCGCTCTTGGTATGGTTGGCGATAATGTGGGCCAGCGTCGTCTTACCCGTACCGGCCGGCCCGTACAGAATCACGCTCGAAAGCACGTCGTGCTCGATCGCGGCACGCAACCATGAGCCCTTACCGACGGCCTTTTGCTGGCCCACATACTCGTCGAGCGAATTGGGGCGCATGCGCACCGCAAGCGGCGCATTCTGAAAGGAACGCTCGCGCGTCGAAGCAGAAAAAAGGTCGTCCATAGCCATCCCGTGCATCAATCAAAAACGTTTTCCACAAACAGTATACCGAATAAATACGAACTACCGTTCGTTAATATAGGTACGATGCGGAAACTTTAGACCCGGGAACAGCTTGCTCGTCAGCTCGCAGAAATAACCGTCCGTCATGCTCGCGATGTAATCCACCACGGCTTGATCCTTGTCGTCCTGCCAGGCATAGGTACGATCGTAGTAGGAAAGCTGCTGCTCAATGCGCGAAATATGGTGCTTAAAGATATAAGAGGACTCGTCGCCACTGTTTAGATCCCGCAGGCAACGGTCGTAGAGCTTTTCGAACGCCTCACGCAGCTCCTCCTCGGAATCGCCTTCGATACCGCCCTTGCTATAGATCTTCTCGTAGTTCTCGCGCTTGGCTCGGCGAATTTCCTCAAACAGGTCCTCGCTCATCTCGATGCGCGGCTTACCATAGCTATGCTCAACGATATCGATGGAAGCGTGCGTGAGGATCCAGCTGTTATAGGCGCCGCCCCGACCATCGTCAAAAGCGTCGGGCGAAAGCAGACCCGCCGCGATCGCATCCTGACGGTCACGACCGACGTAGGCAAGAATATCCGAGATGCGAACGACGCAGCCCTCGAGCGTCATGGGACGCAGGTGCCCAATGGCGCCATAACCCGTGGCGATGCAGTCCTCGACCGCCTGATCGAACTGGTCAAAGGAGCCCATATCCGACAATTCAAACACGCGCTGCTCGTACTCGCCGTTATGGCATAGCACGCCGTCGAGCGTCTGGAGTGACACGTTGCGGCCGTACAGCGCGTCGAGCACGCGGACCGACTGCACGTTATGGAAAAAATAACGCCCCGTACACTCATGATAGATATCGTTGAGGAAGCGCTCGCCGGCATGGCCGAAAGGCGTGTGTCCCAAGTCGTGGCCCAGGCCAATCGCCTCGATCAGATCGCAATTGAGCCCCAGGGCGCGACCAATATCGCGCGCAATGCGGGAGACAAGCTGCACGTGCAAACCGCGGCGTGACAGATCGTCATTGCTACGGAAGCTAAAGACCTGCGTTTTGCCTGCATAACGGGTGTACGCCGGAAGATGAAGTATCTTTTCGGTATCGCGCATAAACGCCGGACGCATAAGCGTGCCTTTGTCGGCGGCGCGATCAATACGACGAATGACCTGATCGTCGTTGCAACGATACGGGTTAACATAGCCCGAAGCACGATCGGTGGCAATGCGCTCGAAAAGTTCGGGCGACAACGCCGAGGGAATACGGTCCATGCGCGCCTTAATGACGGCCGTTTCTTGATTAGTTGCCATGGCATGCTCCTTAAGAAGGATGCGCAATCGGTTACAAAGTGCAGCCCACAACCTCGATTATGGCAAAAATCGGCACCAAAAACGGGAGCAATGGCAGGGAGCGCGATTTCGTGATGAGGCAGGAGAGGGCCAGGGCCAGGAGCGCGCCGGCAAATGCCACGATGCCACCCATAGGGTCGAGCGTGCAAAGCGCGAAAAGTGCCTTAGCATCTCCCATGCCGATGCCCGGGGTTTGGCGAAGACGACGCCAGAGGGACTCAGTCAGCACGAGAGCAAGATACACGATGACAGCAAGACCTGCGTGGTCAAGCGCTGTGTTCAAACCGAGATCGAACCAAACACCCGCTAACGCCGCCACCGCACACGCGCCGGCAAGCGAATTCGGGAACCGCCGATCACGAGCATCGATAACGGCGCCAGCAATAGCAAACAACCAAAACGGGATATAGACCATCGAACGCCTCCTCGAGTTACATCGCATAAACAAAAACCACCACAAAGGTGCCCCCTTTGTGGTGGTTTTGGTGGTGATTATTTGGCGCCTTGCATGACCTCGTCAAGGGTGACGTTGACGGCGTGCTGCGTCGGAACCCAGTCGACCTTCAGGAACAGCGCAGCCACCGTGATGGGGATATAGCTGAACATAAAGATCGGGAAGGTAAACAGGTTAGTCACCAGGCGCCACTTTTGCGCGCAGTGAATATGCTTGTACTCAAAGATAGTCGTGAGCAGCGCCAGGATGAAGAAAGTCTGATACATCATGGCGAAGGTCATAATGAGCGAAGCGGCGCACGCCTGCATCTCGACTTCGGTTGCCAAGAAACCATGCGAAAGGCCACCCACAATCAAGAACGTCGCATTAGCGAGCATCGAGATCAAGGACAGCAGCATACCCGGGGCGATGGTCATAAACATGTCGTAGGCGGCAAAGCGATGATAGCGGAAGGTCGATTTGACCAGGTGCTTACCGTAGGTAAAGAACACCTGGTAGAAGCCCTTGGTCCAGCGCATGCGCTGTTTCCAGGACGCCTTAAACGTCACGGGCTGTTCGTCAAAGAACTCCGCCGGCGCATAACCGATGCGAATGCCGTGAATGGCACAGAACGTAGTGAACTGGATGTCCTCGGTCAGCGTATGGAACTGCCAGCCGTGCATGCCCTCAATTACGCTGGCGGAGATGAGGTAGCCCGAACCAGAGACGGCACAAGACGTCTTGCAGATGTTGCGCGCGTTGTTGAGGAAGCGGGCCTCACGCAGATACCAGGTGGCGTTGGCAGACGAAATCCACGAGCTGCCGAAGTTCTTGGAGTTACGATAGCTCGTAACCACATGGAAGCCCTGGTCAAAGGCATCATTCATCTTGGAGACGTAATCGCGGGAGATAACGTTGTCGGCATCGAAGATAAAGTAGCCCTCAAACGTGTCGGGATACTCGTTGAGAATGCGATCGAAACCAAAGTCCATGACCCAGCTCTTACCCTTGCGGGCCAGGTCGTTGCGCTCATAAACGATGGCGCCCGCCTCGCGCGCGAGCTGCGCCGTATTATCGGTGCAGGCATCGGCGACCACGAAGACCTCGATAAGCTCGGACGGATAATCCTGGTCCTTGATGGAGCGAACGAGGTTGGCGATCACGGCCTCCTCGTTATGCGCCGCGATAAAGAAGGCATAGCGGTGGAGTTTTTTGGCCTTGGGAGGCGCGACCTCGCCACGAAGAGCGCCAATGACAAAGAAGACCACCTGGTACAGAAAGCAGACCGTGAGTAGCGTAACCACAATCTGGTTAAAGATCACGATGGGCGTGTTAGTTTGTAAAAAGGCGAGCATGCAGGCTCCCGAGAACGCGTTACGTAAACAACCGTATATCTTACCGTAGGCTAACCGAGTTCAAGAAACCACCTAATACTGGTTAGGCTTCGAGCAGACCGAGCTGCGGAACGATTTCGTCGCCGGCGGCAGTGCGGCCGAGCGAGCGCGGGGCTAAGTCATCCAGAACGGCGGCGAGATCCCACGGCAGCTCATCGCGGCACTCAATGCGCTCCCCCGTCACGGGATGATCGAACGCCACACGCCAGGAATGGAGGAATTGCCTGGTCAAACCCTGGTCGGCACGCGCATCGCACTTACCGTAGAGCGGATCGCCCACGCAGGCGTGGTTGATATGGCGCATGTGCACGCGAATCTGATGCGTGCGACCCGTAAACAGGTGGCACTCGACGAGCGTATAGCCATCGTCAAAACGCGTGGAATCGAAGCGCTCGAGGACCCTAAAGGTCGTAATGGCCTGGCGCGCGAAAGGATCGTCCGAAACCGCCATCTTGACACGGTCGCGCGTAGAACGGGCAATGCCGGTGTTAATGGTGCCCTCGTCCATGGCAATGTGGCCGTGGACGAGCGTAATGTAGCGGCGGTCGAGCGTGCGCGTGCGGATGAGATTCTGGAGCGCGCGCTGGGTGTCGTCGTCTTTTGCCGCGAGCATAAGGCCCGAGGTGTCACGATCCAGGCGATGCACGATGCCGGGGCGGTCCTCGCCCTGCACGGTGCCCAGATGGTCAATGCCACAGTGATAGACCAAGGCGTTCGCAAGGGTGCCGCTCTCGTGGCCATGGGCGGGATGGCACACCAGACCGCGCTGCTTGGAGAGCACGATGAGGTAGTCGTCCTCGTAGCGGATATCGAGGGGAATGGCCTCGGGAATCACATCGGTGGGATCGTGCGGCTCGGGCAAATCGACCGAAATACGGTCGCCGGAGCGCACGGCATACTTTTTTGACAGGCATGTCTCGCCGTTGACGGCAACGGCACCGCCCTCGATCAGATGCGCGCAGGCAGAGCGCGTAGGGCAGCCGTCATTAGCGCCCAGATAGGCGTCAAGACGCTGACCAGCGGCATCGTCGGCAACAAGGATATGGATGTCGGCCATTAGCGCTCGCTCCTTTCGCGAATCTTGCGGGCACGCTCCCCACGCTGCTGGGCCTTGCGCTTAGCGCGGGCCTCGTCACGGGCGTTGAGTTCGGCGGTCGCGTCGACCTCACGGGCCGCAGGACTCAAGAACATGTAGCCGATGAGGGCAAGCACCACACCGACCGTAATGCCGACATCGGCCACATTGAAGACGGGGAAGTCGATGAAGGTGGTGGCAATAAAATCGGTCACAAAGCCAAAAGCCAGACGGTCGATCGCATTGCCAATGGCGCCGCCCACGACCATAGCCATGCCCACAACCTCAAAGCGAGCAAGCTGGGGCGCGCGAAGCAAGTACACCGCGATCGCAACGATAACGACAAACGCCAGCACGGCAAACGCGAGGCCATGTCCCTCGCCCATGCTAAAGGCAGCACCGATGTTACGCACGAAAAGGAAGTCGATCACACCGGGGATAATAGTCACATGCAGAGCATCGCCGACGGCACGAACCGCAAGCTTGGTCAGCTGGTCAACAAGCAGCACGGCCAACGCCACGCTACCAGCAACACCCAACCGCCAACGCAAAGGCGGCGTCATATCCGCAGAACGACCCAAATCAATCCCCTACCCTCAAAAACATCGAATTACGTTTAACGCAATTAACCATCTTATATTGCCACACGCAGAACGCACGACATATCCACCAACGCAAGCGAAATAACCAGCTAAAAACGAAAGCGGCATTCCGAAAAACGGAATGCCGCTTTTATTCAGCGGAGCAAATGGGCCGAAGGCGCCCAAATTCTCCCTATAACTAAAATGCCGAGTTACCGTGCCTTAAAGGGCATTCGCACACCTCTCGCAGATGTGAGCGTGGCCGTTGTACTCGCCGACAGTGGTGCGGTAGTTCCAGCAACGGTCGCAGCACTCGCCCTCGGCAGCCTCAATGGCAACGGAGAGCTCCTCGCCCTGGGTCAGTTCAACAGCGGAGACGATGTAGAACTCGGCCAGGTCGACGGCCTTGTCGCCGGTCAGCAGCGCATACATCTCGGCGGGAACGACCGCCTTGACGCGGACCTGTTGGCTCTTAGTGAAGGTGCCGGCGGAGCGGGCATCCTCAAGGGCCTTGGTCACGGCGCTACGGAGCTCGAGTGAAGCCTCGAGCACGCCCTCAAACTCATTGGCCTCGTCGATCGTGATGGGCGACTTGTACCAATCGAGCAGCGCGGCGTACTTCTGGTGATCGACGCAGCCGGCGGGCGCATAGGCCATGGCCTCGTCGACCGTGTAGGACAGAATCGGCTGCAGGTCGCGCATGAGCATCGAGAAAAGCTCAGCCAGCACGGTCTGGGCGCTGCGGCGCTCGAGCGAGCCGGGCTTTTCGCAGTACAGACGGTCCTTCAGGGCGTCGAGGTACACGTTGGAGAGCTCGGTAACCACGAAGTCGTAGAGTGCACGGTAAGCGCGCGGGAACTCGTAGCTGGCATAAGCATCGTCAACCTCGGCCTGGACCTGAGTCAGGCGGGCAACCATGAGCTTGTCGAGCGGCAGCAGGTCGGCAAAGGCGACGCCGTCGGTCTCGGGCTCAAACTGACCCTCGAGCTCGGAGAGCAGGAAGCGCAGCGTGTTGCGGAAACGACGGTAGGCATCGGACGTACGGGCAAGGATCTCGTGGTCGATGGACACGTCGGAGCTGGTATCGACGGAGGCGACCCACAGGCGGATGATGTCGGCGCCCATCTCGTCGCAGACCTTGTTGGGGTCGATGACGTTACCGAGCGACTTGGACATCTTGCGGCCCTGGCCGTCGAGCGTGAAGCCCTGCGAGACGACCGCCTTGTACGGAGCGTGGCCGTTGGCACCCACCGAGGTAAGCAGTGAGCTCTGGAACCAACCGCGGTGCTGGTCGGAGCCCTCGAGATACACGTCCGCCGGGTACTCAAGCTCGGGGCGATACTCGCAGACAGCCTTCCAGGAGACGCCGGAGTCCCACCACACGTCGAGGATGTCCTTATCGGCCTTGAGGTGATGGCCGCCGCACTTGGGGCAGACGCAGGCCTCGCCTAGGTAGCTCTCGGGAGCGTCGGTGAACCAGGCGTCGGAGCCCTTCTCGTGGAAGAGCTTGATGACGGCGTCGAGCGTGGCGTCGTTCATGACCTTCTCGCCGCAGTCGGCGCAGGTGTAGCTGGGGATAGGCACGCCCCAGTTGCGCTGACGGCTGATGCACCAGTCAGGACGCTGCTCGACCATGGCGCCAATGCGGTTGGCGGCGTGAGCCGGATACCACTTGACGTTCTCACGGACCTCCTTGCCAGCCTGCTCACGCAGACCCGTCTTGTCCATCGAGACAAACCACTGGTCGGTAGCACGGAAGAGCACCGGGTGCTTACAGCGCCAGCAGTGCGGGTAGCTGTGCGTGATTTTCTTCTCGAGGACCAGGGTGCCGCGCTCGCGCAGGAACTCGATGATGTGCGGGTTGGCCTCGTCGGTATCCATGCCGCTGAAGGGGCCACCGGTGCCAAACTCCTCACCGGTGTAGAACTTGCCGTCGTCATCGACTGGCATGCAGATGTCGGTAATGCCCTCCTTGAGGCAGGCAAAGTAGTCGTCGACGCCGTGGCCGGGCGAGTTGTGGACGATACCGGTACCGTCATCGACACCGACGTAATCGGCCAGCAGCGCCACGCCCTCAACACCGTCAAAGATCGGCTGCTTGTAGTGGATGTGGTGGAAGGTCTCGGCGGGAACCACGTAGGGCTTGCCGTCGACCATAACCGGGGTGTACTCCCAGCCAAACTCCTCGCAGCACTTGGGAGCCAGGTCCTCGAGCATGACCTCGGCACGACCATCGTGCTCAACGGCGACATAGGCGGCGCCGGGCTTAAGGGAAACGGCCTGGTCGGAGGGAATGGTCCACGGCGTGGTCGTCCAGATGATAAAGTCGACCGGGCCATCGAAGCCCTCGAGGCCGGCGGGCTTGGAGGTCATCTCAAAGCGGACGAAAATGGAGGGGCTCGTCTCGTCGGAGTACTCGATCTCGGCCTCGGCCAGCGCGGTGTGGCAGTGCTTGCACCAGTGAACCGGCTTGTGGCCACGATAGATCATGCCCTTGTCGAACATGGCCTTAAAGACCTCGATGTCGGCAGCGTCATGCTGGTGATAGAGCGTCAGGTAGGGGTTGTCCCAGTCGCCGAGCACGCCCAGACGACGGAAGCCGGCCTTCTGCAGCTCGATGTTCTCGACAGCGAACTTGTTGCAGAGCTCACGGATCTTGGCCGTGGAAGTCTGGTTGAACTTCTCGGTGCCGAGCTTCTCCTCGACCTTGTGCTCAATCGGCTGACCGTGGCAGTCCCAACCGGGGACATAGGGAACCTCATAGCCCTGCATCATCCAGTAGCGGTTGATCATGTCCTTGGAGATCTTGTTCATGGCGTGGCCGATGTGGATCGGACCGTTGGCATACGGAGGGCCGTCGTGCAGCACGAACTTCTTGTGACCCTCGTTCTTCTTCAGAACCTGCTCGTAGACTTTGTTGTCCTGCCAGTCCTTGAGTCGCTTGGGCTCGGACTTGGAAAGACCGGCACGCATGGGAAATCCGGTTTTGGGCAGATTCATCGTCTGCTTGTACTCGTTTGCCACGGTACCCCTTTCATGTCATGGGCGCGCACGCCCTCTGGGCACCAAAAAAGCGCCCGTCCCTACAAGCTGGGACGAAGCGCCGCAAAACGGACTGTACGCCCGCAAAAGCTCTTCGCTTAACCACCCAGCTTAGATGCCCTCGCCCGCGTATTCGCGCGCTCGCATCCGTTACTCGGCTGGCCTGTATCGACGACCATCTCGGCGATATCTACTAAGACGAACCTGCGCGGCACGTCCGTTGGGACCGCAGCTCCGGGGTGATTTTCATCGGTCGCATGCACGGGTTCTCAGCGCTCCCCGCTCTCTGTAGCATGCGGACGGCCGACTACTCGTCCCCATCAACGCTTATGCGGAGTATGCTAGCACGTTCCGCGCCAGCGAAAAACCCTCAACACTGGTTTTATACGTTCGAAATTTCTTGCGGCCGTGGACTTTCTCCTGGAGCAAAATACCTGTAAGCACTTTATCGAACGAAAGAAGGTTGCTATGCGCACGATCGGAATGAGCGACTACACCGTTGGCGAGGATTGCTTTATCGAGCTGCCCGCCGCACTGGCAGAGTACGGAGCGACCAAGGTCGCCATCATTGGCGGCAAGCGAGCCCTGGCTGCGGCGCTGCCGGGTATCGCGGCGGCGCTTGAAGGTACCGATGTCGAGGTTCTGGAGACGCGCGTCTATGGCACCAACAGTACGCGTGCCAATATCGCCAAGGTCGTGAACTCCCCTGCCTGCCAGGAAGCCGACGTGCTCATCGCATGCGGCGGCGGCAAGGCGCTCGACACCGTGAAGACCGCTGCCATTGAGCTCAAGAAGATCGTCTTCACCGTCCCGACGATCTGCTCCAACTGCTCGGCCGCGACCGCCATTGCCGTTGTCTACAACGACGACGGCTCGCTCGAGGGCTATTCGTACCCCAACCGCCCCGCGCACATCTTCATCAACCCCAAGATCATCGCCGAGGCTCCGGCGGAGTACTTCTGGGCCGGCGTGGGTGATGCCCTGTCCAAGCAGCCCGAGGTCGAGTACGCCACGAGCGCCGGCAACCTGGAGCACACGGCAGGGCTTGGCCTGGCGCTCGCACACACCTGCTCCGAGCCGCTGTTTACCTATGGCGTGCAGGGTCTTGAGGACGTCCGCCAGGACCTATCCTCCGAGGCCGTCAAGCAAATCGCGCTCGATATCGTGGTCAACACAGGCTATGTCTCCAACCTGACCAACCAAAACGATTACTACTACAACTCGAGCGTGGCGCATGCGTTCTACAACGCCACGTGCAGCATTCCGCGCGAGGGCACCTACCTGCACGGCGAGGTCGTGAGCCTGGGCGTGCTCGTGCTTTTTGCCTACACGGGCGACACCGAGAACCTTGAGCGCTACGCCGCCTTTAACAAGCAGATGGGGCTGCCCGTAACGCTTGAGCAGGTCGGGCTTTCCGAGGCCGCTATCCCCGCCCTGTGTGAATACGCGCACGCCACCAACGAGTGGAAGCAGGGAAACCCCGAGCCCTTCACCGACGAAAAATTCGCCGCCGCCATCAAGGCTGCCAACGCTTACGGCCACACAATCTAGGACTGGCCCAAAACCACCACAAAGGGGGCGGGCACCTTTGTGGTGGTTTTTTTATTGCTCTAGCATTCAGTTCGTACTCGAACCCGATTCTTTACGAGAAAGGGCTCGGGTATGTTTTTTGTTTATCGGTAATCCTGCGGAAGGACTACTCGGAACGGTAAACAGGAACGAACAGAGGCAGGGTATCATCGTGGTGATGGTATCCTGCCTTTTGTTTTTCGGGATCAAGGTCGCTTTATGCGAACTTAATCGCCACTTATATGGCGCATTGATGGCAATTGCATCGTACGTGCATACCGGGAGCCTGTACACCTCTGGCAAGGCGTAACACACTAGACTTTGTTCCAAAGTCCGTGTGCTAAGGGGGCAGGCCCCTTAGAATTCCTGTGGAGTGTGTACGCACGTACGCAGGAAAACGGCAAAATTTCGCTATATCAGGGCGTTCTTTCATTGGAGAGTATGGTATACACGGCTTAGTTCAACAAATAAGAATTTATATATAAAGGAGAATATTGATGAAACTGTTTTTATGTTCTCACTTTTCAAGTGTAGGGAGTCTGATAAAGGAAGAAATTGAAAATAAAAAAGTCGCATTTATTCCAACAGCTTCGCTGCGTGAAGGCTACACCGGTTATGTCGGCTCGGCTCGAAAATTATTCAAAAAGTTGGGAGCAATCGTAACTGAGATTGACATTTCAACGGAGGCTTATTCAACGATACAGTCTCTTTTTGAAGATGCGGATGTGATCTATTTTACCGGCGGAAATTCTTTTTTCCTTATAGACCAGCTCCGTAAAACGGGAACGGATGAGCTGTTGAAGAAAGAATTGGCAAAGGGAAAACTGATGATTGGTGAATCGGCAGGTGCGATTGTATGCGCTCCAAGCATCCAATATATCGAGCAAATGGATGAAAAGCCGGAGGACTACTCACAAGAAGATGATGCAGGGCTTAATTTGATTGATTTCTATGTTCTTCCGCATTATTTTACAGCACCATTTAAGAAAGTCACCGAGAAAATAATGACTGAGTTTTCGGATTTGAATCTATGCCCAATTAACAACCGTCAGGGAATTGTAATTGATGGTGAATGTTCAAAGGTAATTTGCAAAGACTAATTTGAAAATACCAGTTTGCTGTACTCGTTCCTAGCAGGGTTTGGGGCGGGCACGCCCCAACAAGAAGCTCTCCCAAAGGGGCAAGAATGGGGACTGCGGACGATTTCTTGGACCGTTACGCGGCCCTTCCCAGCGCGGAGCGGAACTCGGCCGGCGTGCGGCCACCGAGCGCATCGCTGCGCCTCTCCGTATTGTATCGACCGATCCAGCCCCCGAGCTCCTCGATGAAGCTGGCGGGGGTCCAGTCCGACCAGTCCCTGCCGTGCCAGAACTCCTTCTTGAGCAGGCCGAAGAAGCCCTCCATCGCGGCGTTGTCCGGGCTGCAGCCCTTGGCGGACTGGATTGGCTACACTGATGTGGACAGTTCCGGGAGGGGCGCAAGAGACGGGAAGGCCGTGTGCGCGTTCCTGCGCGAGGGCCGCGGGGAGGGGCTGCCTGGGTACGGCGCCTGTCAACTCGGTCTACGTCTTTGATGACCGGGTCGTACTCAATATCAACTTCACGGATGATGCCAAAACGGTCACCCGTGAGGAAGTGTTGGGTTCGAGTGCTATGGACAATGTTCCAGCATGCTGGGGTCGAACTCACTTGCGGGAATCACACGATACCCGTGGTGCAGCAGTAGGTCGACAAAAACACCGTTGCCCGCAGTGAGCGTACCGCTGAACGTTCCGTCGTAGATGCGACCCGCGCCGCACGAGGGACTACGATCTTGAAGGATGCACGCAGCGATTTCGGACGGGCCGCCCGCCTGCTCGCACATATCGAGTGCGCGCTCTGCGCCCAGGCGAAACTCGCGATCGATCGAGACGCCCTCGCAGGTACGGACCTCGCCGTTCACAATCTCGGATGGCTTGCGCGGCGTGGGAAGGCCGCCAAAGACCTCGGGGCACACCAGCAGGACCTCGGCCCCCGTGCGCTTGCAAGCCTCGATCAGCTCGCGATGGTAGTTGTCGAGCCCGTTATACTTACAGTTCTCGCCCATCAAGCAGGCACTTACCACGATCTTCATATAACAACTCTCCTCACGCAAAATCGCCCCATTTGAGATGAACACTCAAATGGGGCGATCGACACTGCGCAACTAGTATTACTGCTGCTTTGGCATCAGCGGATTCTCACGCGTGAGGAGATTCATAAACTCCTCGCCCGTGATCGTCTCCTTCTTGTACAGATAACGAGCCAGCTCATGGAGCTTAAACTTGTTCTCCTTGAGGATCTGCAGGGCGCGGTCATGTGCGTCCTCGATCAGCTTGGCGACGATCGCGTCGACGCGCTCGGCCGTACCGGGGGCACAGGTGAGCGACGTGTCCTGGTTGAGGTAGGCATTCTGAACGGTACCGAGCGCCATCATACCAAACTCTTCCGACATACCAAAGCGCGTCACCATGTTGCGGGCGAGCTTGGTGGCCTGCTCGATATCATTGGCCGCGCCAGTCGTCATCTCACCAAAGATGAGCTCCTCGGCAGCACGTCCGCCGCAGTAGACGGCGAGCTTGTCGAGCACCTCCTGGCGCGTGGTCAAGAAGCGCTCGTCCTCCTCGACCTGCATGGTGTAGCCCAGAGCACCGCTCGTACGCGGCACGATGGTGATCTTCGTAACCGGCGCAGAACCCTTCTGGCGGGCGGCAACGATGGCATGGCCGATCTCGTGATAGGACACGACCTGTTTCTCGTGGTCGGACAGAACCGTGGACTTACGCTGCTGGCCGGCGATGACGACCTCCACCGACTCCTCAAAGTCATCCTGAGTCGCGCGCTTGCGACCCTCGCGGACGGCGCGCAGGGCGCCCTCGTTGATGATATTGGCCAGGTCGGCGCCCGAGGCACCGGGCGTGGCGCGGGCAATCGCGGTCAGGTCGATCGGCGGCTGCGTCTTCACGCTCTTGGCATGGAGCTCAAGAATGTTCTTACGTCCGGTCAGGTCGGGCAGCTCAACGGGAATACGGCGGTCAAAGCGGCCGGGGCGCAGCAGGGCCGGGTCAAGGCTATCGGGACGGTTGGTAGCAGCGAGAACGACAATACCCTTGTGGTTATCGAAGCCGTCCATCTCGGTCAGCAGCTGGTTGAGCGTCTGCTCGCGCTCGTCGTTGCCGCTAAAGCCACCGCCATCGCGCTTCTTGCCGATGGTATCAATCTCATCGATAAAGACGATGCACGGGGCCTTTTCCTTGGCCTGCTTAAACAGATCGCGAACCTTAGCGGCGCCGCGGCCAACGAACATCTCAACAAACTCAGAACCAGAAATACTAAAGAACGGCACGCCCGCCTCGCCGGCCACAGCCTTGGCAAGCAGGGTTTTACCGGTACCCGGAGGGCCAACAAGGAGAGCGCCGCGCGGCAGCTTGGCGCCGATTTCCTCGTAGCGCTGCGGCTTTTCCAGAAAGTCAACGACCTCCTTGAGAGACTCCTTGGCCTCTTCCTGGCCGGCGACGTCCTTAAAGGTCACGCCCACGTCCTTGGAGGCGATCACGCGCGCGCCGGACTTACCCAGTCCGCCGCCGCCAAAACCGCCGCCGCCAAAGTTCATCGACGGGCCGTCATCACCCATGGCCTTCTTCATGCGGCGGTTGAGCCACCAGCCAATCAGGAAGAAAATCGCCATGGGAAGAATGAGGGTGAGCAGGTAGTAGGTCATCAGGCCCGAGTTCTTATCGGGAACGACCGACTCAAGCGAAGCACCGGACTCAAGCACGCGATCGGTAAAGCCAGCGTCATTCGGCACACCGGTCGTCTTGTAGGCGATATTCTCGTCCTCGCCCTTCTTGGTGTAATAAATCGTGTAATCGTCCGTGTTGTACTCGACCTTGTCGACACTCTTCTTATCGAGCGCTTTGACAAACGTCGAGTAATCGGTCTTCGTAATCTGCTGCGTGTGACCGATGTTGGGGAACAGAACGGTCGAGAGCACGAGGTAGACGACGAAGGCGATGAGCACGTAGAGGATCATATTCCGTCTACGTTTATTGTCATCCATCTCCATCTGCTTGAACTCCATCTACTGGGGTTGATAATGTTTTCTAGAATACCCAACCCGGACGGCGATAAACCGACGCCGGGCACGAAAGGACAGAGAAGGCATCACTGGGAGTCGGCAAGGTTCAAATCTATACGGGCGACGGCAAGGGCAAGACGACGGCTGCGCTGGGGCTCGCGCTGCACGCCACGGGCTATGGACTTAACGTACTCATGCTTCAGTTTGCCAAGAAGCTGCACTGCGCCGAACATGACGCAGCTCCTCGATTGGGGCTACGCATCGTACAAGCCGACCGCGACACACCCGAAGCCTGCGCTGCACAGATCATGGAGCTGGCGCGCGAGCAGATATCACAGGTCGACGTTCTGATTTTGGATGAACTTGGCGAGGCCATGCGACGGGGCTTTGTGACGCGCGAAGATGTCGAAGCGTTGATCGCGATGAAACCAACCACCATGGAGCTCGTGCTGACCGGCCGCGGCCTGCTGCCCCTCGCCGACCTTGCCGACCTAGTTACCGAAATGCGCCCCGTCAAACACTACTTCGACGAAGGCCTCCTAGCCCGCCAAGGCATCGAATACTAAATGATCCGAAGGGGACGGAGGAAAACGGATCATTTGGCGGTGGCGCGGCCGAGCCAGTTGCCGCTGTGGTGGTAGATGGTAAACATCGTGGCCGTGATGAGCCAGGTTACGGGGTAAACCAGCAGCAGGTGCTCAAGCGACGGATCGAACGGCATAATCGCAAACACCCAGATCACCCTGAGCACGACGGTGCCAAAAATCGTGAGCAGCATGGGCTGCAAGCTCACGCCGGCGCCGCGAATGGAGCCCGACGCATTTTCGATAATCGAGAAGATCGCGTAGAACGGCGCGATGAAATGAAGAATCGTCGTGGTGTACGCCGAAATCGAAGCATCGTCGACAAACAGACGCGACAACGGGCCCGAGAACACCATCAGCACGGCAGAGAGGCCACCGATCAGCGCAAACGAAAGCACGAGCGACGTGTGGTAGCCCTTGCGCATGCGCTCGTAATTACGCGCGCCAAAGTTCTGCGCCGAGAACGTAGTGATCGATACGCCGAGCGCCTCGGTCACCATCCAGATAATGCCATCCAGGCGCCCAGATAGACCCCATGCCGTGGTGACATCGGCACCAAACGAGTTGACCGACATCTGGATCAGCACGTTCGAGATCGAATAGGCAGCCGATTGAAAACCGAGTGGCAGACCGCACGAGATCATACTCTTACAAATACCGCGATCGATGCCGAGCTTAGACAGCGAAAGACGCCATGCACCCGGAGCGCGCATCATGCGCAACACGATCATCGTTGCATTGGAGCAAATGGTCAGCGCTACCGCGATGCCGCAGCCCAGCGCCTCCATATGCAACACAGCAACAAAGATGATATCCAGCACCACGTTAACAAGGCAGCCAGAGGCAATGATCACAGCGGGACCGCGCGTATCCCCCACGGCACGCAGCAGTGCGGTTCCCATATTAAGCAGCAGTGCCGCAACCATCGCGGCAAAATAACAGCGAGCATAGGCAACGCCCTCGGCAAGTAGCTCGTGCGGCGTATTCATCAACACCAGCATGGGCTCGACAAAAACCATGCCAAGAATGGAAACGACGATGCCGCCCACCAAAGCAAGCGTCATGGCTGTATGGACCGAACGGCTCAGACGCTCGCTATCGTGCTGGCCAAAAAACTGACCCGTGATAACGGCACAACCGGCGCCAACGCCAACGCAAAAACCAATGCAGAGCTCGGTGAGCACCATCGTGGCTTGAATGCCGCCAAGCGCAAGCTTGCCGCCAAACTGACCGACGATATAGGTGCCGATAAGCGTGTAAGCCTGCTGAAAAAACGAGCTAAAGAAGATAGGGACGCACAGCGAAAGCAGCTGCTGCCAAATGACACCCTGCGTCACATCGATAGCCGTAGATTTCTTAGCCACACGCCCTCCCCACCAGCGTACGTCAAACAATAAAACGGCAATTTAAGACCAAAGCCAATACCAGCTTAGCACCGACCGGGATCGGCCGATACACCCCGAATCAGAGCCCGGTGCGAAATATCTGCCTAGTGATACAGCCCCGGCTGGTAGTGGTACTCGTTGCTCACATGCGGACACAGCTGCCAAAAGGCAACAGCACTTGCCGCGGCCACGTTGAGCGAATCGACCCCATGCGCCATCGGAATACGCACGGCGCGGTCGCAGCCGGCAATGGTCTTGGCGCCCAAGCCGGCACCCTCGGTACCCATAAAAATCGCCAAGCGATCAATCTTCTGCAGCACAGGATCGTCCAGCGAAACGGAATCATCCGTCAACGCCATAGCGGCACACGAAAAACCGGCATCATGAAGCGCGGCCAGGCCATCATGTGGCCACACGCGAGCCTCACTGCCAATACGCGTCCACGGCACTTGAAACACGGTGCCCATGCTCACGCGGGCCGAGCGACGATACAGCGGGTCGCAGCACGTAGGGCTCACCAGAATGCCGTCGACATTGAGCGCGGCAGCCGAGCGGAAAATCGCGCCCACGTTCGTGTGGTCGACAATGCCCTCGAGCACGCACACGCGCACAGGGCGCTCCCCCGCCGCCTCGACAACGCCACCCAAGAACTCATCGACCGGAATCT
Organism: Collinsella sp. AM15-2; assembly: GCF_003471985.1. Taxonomy (NCBI): domain Bacteria; kingdom Bacillati; phylum Actinomycetota; class Coriobacteriia; order Coriobacteriales; family Coriobacteriaceae; genus Collinsella; species Collinsella sp. AM15-2. The sequence goes on from NZ_QRKO01000003.1 coordinate 87,597, forward strand.
GACGCGGGCGACGAAACGCCGCGAGCGCACCGCGCGTCACGTTAAAGCCCGTCAACTGCTCCATGAGCTCCATCGAGGCCACGAACACCGGGACCGGACCCGCTCCCTCGCGCACAACCAAGCGCTCAAACAGCGGCATCATCTGGTCGAGCCAGCGTTCACCCAAAAGAAAGCTCACCGGCTCGTATCCGGCACGCACCGCACGCTCGATGACCTTGGCACTCTCGGCGATAAAAATGCCCTTCTGCGGCTCCAGCACGCAGCGCAGCTCACGCTCGGTCAGTCGCACGTAGGCATCAAGCCGCTCGTCCTCGAGCGAATCGATTCGCAGCACCTCAACGGCATCAGTCATAGCAGCCAGCCCGCACCCTTCTTACAGCAGCATCTATATCAAACGAGGCGACGCCAAGCGCCGCCCCTCAATCATTCCAACCCGATAATACCGTGGGCAAATAGGAGATTTACGCCTCAACGCGACGATACGTCACGAACTCATAATCGAGGCCTTCGTCACCCTCGCCCGCGGCAATCGTGGCAACCCCTTCGCGCCGCGCAACTTCCCACGCGGGATCGGCGTCCAAGTCGGGAAAGTACGTGTCCACGGGATGGACGCAGTGGTTATGCGTGACCTCGGCCTCGGCGCAATGCGGCAAAAACTGCCGATACACCTCACCGCCACCGATCACCCACGCAACGGGCTCATCGGCTACCGCGGTGAGCGCTTCGTCGACGCTATGCACCACGTCGACGCCCTCGGCAGCATAGTCCTCATCGCGCGTGAGCACGATATTACGACGGTTCTTGAGCGGACGCCCGCCGGGAAAACTCAGCAGCGTCTTGCGTCCCATAATGACCGGGCAGCCTTTGGTGCGCGCCACAAAATGACGCATGTCGGCGCGATTAGACACGACCATGTCACCCTCGCACCCAATGCCCCAATCGTCACACACGGCGACAATGGCGGAAAGCTTACACGTCATGCGCGTCACCTACACCGCAATGGGGATGTTCTTGACCTGCGGGCCGTGCTCATAGCCCTCGACGATCAGATCCTCGGTCGTAAACGCATAGAAGTCATGTACATCGGGGTTAAGCGTTACCTTAGGCGCGGCAAACTGCGGACGCTCGATAAGCTCGCGGACGATATCGACATGACGGTCGTAAATGTGGGCATCGGCGATCACATGCAGCAGCTCGCCGGGAATCATATCGACCGATTGCGCGACCATCATCAGCAAGATGGCGTACTGGCACACATTCCAGTTGTTCGCGGCCAAAATGTCCTGGCTGCGCTGGTTGAGAATCATGTTGAGCGTCGGTTTGTCATCCTGCGGGCGCTGCGTCACGTTATACGTCACGCTGTAGGCGCACGGATACAGGTGCATCTCGGACAGGTCGCTAAACACATAGGTATTCGTCATAATGCGGCGGCTGTACGGCGTGTTCTTAAGGTCGTACAGAACGCGGTCCATCTGGTCGAAATCGCCCTCGGCATAATGGCTCTTCTGCCCAATCTGATACCCGTAGGCCTTGCCGATGGAACCGGTCTCGTCGGCCCACTCATCCCAAATATGGCTGTTGAGGTCATGCACGTTATTGGACTTCTTTTGATAGATCCATAGGATCTCATCCATGGCAGATTTGAGGGCCGTACGACGCAGGGTAAGCGCCGGAAACTCCTCGCGCAGGTCGTAGCGTGCCGTGACACCAAAGTTTTTAATGGTATAGGCAGGGGTGCCGTCCTCCCACACCGGACGGACCTTTTGGCCCTCGGTGGTGGTGCCATGGTCCAGAATATCGCGGCACATGGTTACAAACTGTTGATCAGCCTTGCTCATTGACCCTCCTGTCAGTCGCCTATAAGCGAGATTCATTGTAGCCCAGGCGCACGCGGCCCCACAGCCCAAACATAAGCCCTCGTTTTCTGACATATGCCAGAAATCCCTTGCGTAAATCTGCACGTTCGTTATTCTATTGTTGACATATGTCAGATAAGGAGTGCGTATGGCCGGAAGACGCGAGAAACTGCGTCGCGTTGGGATCATCCCCGAATATCGCGGTTTTACCCCCGATGGCCTGGCGAGCGGAGACGCCATCGACATGACGATTGACGAACTCGAGGTACTGCGCCTGTGCGACCTGGAAGGCCTTAACCAAGAGGCAGTCGCACAGCAGATGGGCATTGCCCGCGCCACGGTGGCGGCAATCTGCAGCCGCGCGCATCGCAAGGTGGCAAACGCGCTGGTCAACGGACGGGCGATCGTCATCGAAGGCGGTAACATCGCATACTCCCCCATCACCACGACAACGGCCGCATGGCCAGCAAAGGAGGTCGGCACCATGAGGGTGGCAACCACGTACGACAACGGCAACATCTTTATGCACTTTGGCCGCAGCGAGCAGTTCAAGATCTACGACATTCAGGACGGCAAAGTACTCAACGAGCAGGTCGTGGGCACCGGCGGCACCGGCCACGGCGCACTTGCGGGCCTGCTCGCCAACGGCGGCGTGGACACGCTCATCTGCGGCGGCATCGGCGGAGGCGCTATCAACGCGCTTGCTCAAGCCGGCATCACGGTATACGCAGGTGCCCAGGGCAGCTGCGACGCTTGCGTCGAGGCCCTTATCGCCGGCACGCTCGCACAGAACGGCGAGGCCACGTGCAGCTGCCACAGCCACGACCACGAGCACACCCATGAGCATGGCGGGTTCTGCGGCTGCCACGGCCACCACGACCACGAAGGCCACGAGGGCTGCGGCTGCCACTAACGGCACGGCACCGCGAGCTCGGGGCGCGAAGCCGAACGCAACCCAACAATCAAAGCCAACAACAAAGGCCACCCGGTAGCATCCGAGTGGCCTTTGCCATATCAAGCTGGAATTACAGCTCTATTTCTTATTACGCATCTGCGCTTCCATCTGGCGCAGCAGCTCCATATCGGACTTGGGACCGCCCGTACCCAGGCCGCCCATGCCGCCCAGACCCATAGCGTCCAGCCCAGGGATATTGGGCATGCGCATCTTTTTGCCCTTCTTGCCCTTTTTGCCCTTCTTGCCGCCGGCCTGTGCCTGATTGGCCATCGTGCGCATGCGGCCCATCATCTTATTCATCTCGCCCCACTGCTTCATAAGGCTGTTGACCTCGGTGGGGGTTACGCCGGCGCCCTTGGCAATACGCGCGCGACGCTGACCGTTGATGATGGAGGGACGCAGGCGCTCCTCCTTGGTCATCGACATGATGATGGCCTCGTTCTTATCGAAGATGCCCTCGTCCAGGTTGCCGCCCATCTGGTTGAGTGCACGCTGACCACCGGGGAGCATGCCCAGGATACCCTTCATGCCGCCCATCTTCTTGACGGCTTTCATCTGGTCGAGCATGTCGTTCATGGTGAAGCCCTCGCGCAGCATACGCTCGGCAGCCTCGAGCTGCTCTGCATCGGCTGCCTCCTGGGCCTTCTCGATGATGCCGACGACGTCGCCCATGCCCAAGATTCGCTTGGCCATGCGATCGGGATAGAACGGCTCAAGAGAATCGGGTTTCTCGCCCATGCTCACGAACTTGATGGGCTTGCCGGTCACCTGACGCACCGAAAGTGCGCCACCGCCACGGGCGTCACCGTCGAGCTTGGAGATGATCACGCCGTCAAAGTCGGTGCGATCGGCGAAGGTCGAGACGACGTTAACGATATCCTGGCCGGTCATGGCATCGACGACCATCAGCACCTGGTCGGGCTTGACGGCCTTCTTGATGTCGACGGCCTCCTGCATCATCTGCTCGTCGATCTGAAGACGACCGGCGGTATCGACAATGACCACGTCACGCAGGTGGTCGACGGCCTCCTGAATGGCACCCTTGGCGATGTCGACCGGGTGCGCGCCGTCGCCGCGGAAGACCGGAACGCCGATCTCTCCACCGAGCGTGGCCAGCTGGTCGGCAGCGGCGGGACGGTAGACGTCGCACGCGGCGAGCAACGGCGAGCGGCCCTGCTTCTTGAGCAGGTAGGCAAGCTTTACGGCAGCCGTGGTCTTACCGGAGCCCTGCAGGCCCACGAGCATGATGACATTGGGAATGCGGTTGCTAAAGACGAGCTTGCTCTCGGTTGAGCCGAGCATCTCGGTGAGCTCGTCGAGCACGATCTTGACGACGTTTTGCGCCGGCGACAACGACTCCATGACCTCGGCGGTCATGCAGCGCTCCTTGGTCTTGGCAACGAACTCCTTGACAACCTTAAAGTTAACGTCGGCCTCGAGCAGCGCCATGCGAATATCGCGCATGGCCGAAGTGATATCGGCCTCGGTCAGTTTACCCTTGCCGCGCAAGCGGTCAAATGTGTCGTTGAGGCGATCGCTCAGAGAATCAAACACTAGTCACTCCTTAATTGGACTCGCCCACCAGGGCGCGGCAGAAATCTTTGGCGTTAAACTCCTGCAGGTCATCGACCTGCTCGCCCACGCCGATGCGCAGGATCGGGAGCTTGAGCTTCTCGGCCACGGCCATGGCAATACCGCCCTTAGCCGTGCCGTCGAGCTTAGTCATGATAATACCGTCCAGGCCCAGCGCCTCGTTAAACTCAAGCGCCTGGTTCAGACCGTTCTGGCCAGTGGCGGCATCGATCACAAGCACGACCGAGACCGGCATGGGACCGGCGGCCATATTTGCGGCGCGCTTACGCGTCACGTTGGCCACCTTGGCGAGCTCGCGCATGAGTTCGGGGCTTGTGTGCAGACGACCGGCGGTGTCGATCAGCACCAGGTCGCTGCCGCGCTTATCGGCCTCATCGAGCACGTCGTAGCACACGCTCGCCGGGTCGGAACCGCGATCGCGCTTGATGACGGGGACGCCGGCGCGCTGACCCCACACATCGAGCTGCTCGATGGCGGCGGCGCGGAAGGTATCGGCAGAACCGATCACCACGTTCTTGCCGCGGGCAGCCATGGCGCTCGCAATCTTGCCGACCGTTGTGGTCTTGCCGGCGCCGTTGATGCCCACAAACAGCACGCAGCTCGGCGTATCGGAAAACGGATCACGCTCAACAGGCACAAAATGGCCCTCGAGCTGCTCGGCCAGAGCGCGGCGAAGCTGCGGGGCGGTCTTGAGGTTCTTCTTGGCAGCAGCATCGCGCAGGTCATCGGAGACCTGAATAGCGACCTCGGCACCCATGTCACCCATGACGAGGGTGTCCTCAAGGTCCTCCCAAAAGTCCTCGTCGACCTCGCCGCCAAAGTAGAAGACCTCGTTGAGGGCCTCGCGGCTGCGCTCAAGTCCGCGCGAGAGAGCGTCAAAGAATCCCATTATGCATTCACGACCTTTCCGGTTTCGCGATCGAGTTTTTGCGAGACGACGCGGCTGACGCCGTCGGCTTGCATCGAGACGCCATAGAGAACGTCAGCGTCCTCCATAGTACGGCGCTGATGCGAAATGACCAAGAGCTGTGTATCGGAACGCAGCACATCGAGGGCTCCGATGAGCTTGGACAGGTTGGCGTCATCAAGCGCCGCCTCGACCTCGTCCAGCACATAGAACGGCACCGTGCGCGTGCGGTACACGGCAAAGAGCAGGGCGAGCGCCGTCAGACTCTTCTCGCCACCCGACATGAGCATCATCTTAGTAATGCGCTTGCCGCGCGGCTGCGCCACAACCTCAATGCCCGTCTCGGCAGGATGCTCGGGATCGGTCATCTCAAGATGAGCCTGGCCACCCGGGAACAGCATGGCGAAGATCTCACGGAAGTTCGCATCGACCTTCTCGAAGGTCACCAAGAAGGCTTTACGCATCTTACGGTCGATGGCCACGGTAATCTTGGTGAGCGCCTTGCGCGCGCTCTCCAGATCGGCCAGCTGCTCCTCGATGTAATCGGCGCGGCGCTTGAGCTGCTCGTACTCCTCCATGGCAACCTGGTTCACAGGGCCCAGGTTGTTAATCTGGCGCACGAGCTGGTTGAGCTCGCGCTCGGCGGCGTCGCGGTCGGTGGGAGCAGGAAGCATGAGCGCTTCCTCGAGCACCGTAGTGCCATCGGCGGTAATGGCCTTGATGGCCGCCTCCACCTGCACCTCGAGCTTGCCGCGGGAAACCTTGAACTCGTTTTGCGTCGCCGTGGCGGCATCGACCCGCTCCTTGGCGCGGGAGACCTCGGCCTTGGCGTCTTCGATGGTCTTCTTGAGCGAGGCCGAGTCCGCCTCCTCGAGCGAAGCCTGATCACGCAGACGCGCGGCCCAATCCGATGCGCGATCCAGCAGGGCCGAATAGCGCTCGTGCATGGGGTCGACACGCAGGCGCAGCAGCTCGAGTGAGCGCGAGGCCTGGCGTGTTCCGCGGATACGGCGGTCGATGCCCTCGAGTCGATGCTCCAAGTCGGGCACACGGCCCTTCAGCGAACGCAGACGCTCGCTCGTCTGAGCCAGGCGGACCTTGGCATCGGCGAGCTTGCCGGCTGCCTCGGAATCGTCACGACGCACGCGATCGAGCTCGTCGTTGGCTTCGGCAATCTGGAGACCCAGGTCGCCTGCCTGCGCGCGGGCCTCGTCGCGCGAACGGGTGAGTTCGTCAACGCGCGGGCTCGCAGCGCGAACGGCCTCGGCGGCCTGCTCGCGGCGCTTGGAGATGCGCACGCGCTCGACCTCGGCGTTGTAGGCGCTTTGCTCCAGGCGGCCAATCTCGGAGAGCAGCGAGCGGCGCTCGCCCTCAAGACGGGCGATCTCGCCGGCGGCATCGCCCTCGGCGGCACGCGCCTCCTCAACGGCCGCATTGGCCTCGACGACCTGATCCGACACATGCTCAAACACAGCAGCTAGATCGGGCTCCAGGCCCTCCAGCTCGCGAATGCGACGCTTGCGCTCCAAGGCACCCGACGCCTCGCCAGCATCGAGGCCCACACGCACCAGGCCGCCGCAGGCGACGCGGGCGCCATCGGGGGTCACGTAAGTCACACCGTCAACGACAGGGGCAGCCAACGCGGCAGCCAAGTCATCGACCACGTAATAGCCGCCAAGAAGGGCCTCGACAACCGGGCCATAACCGGAGCGCACGGACAGACGATCGACCAGACGCGTACCGGCAGCGCCCTCGGCGGCAGCAGAGCCACTCACGCCGCGCGCCATCAGCAGTGCCTCGCCCGAGGCCTTCTTTTGGTCCAGAGCAGCACGACCGGCACGCTCAAGCGTAGCGGCGTCATCAAACAGTAGGGCATCGATATCGCCGGCAAGCAGCTGCTCGACCAGGCCCTCAAGCTCACGAGGAGCCTCGAGCACGTCGCCCAGACGGCCTGAGACATCATCGCCCAGTGCGCCCATCAGACGGCTCACCAGCGGCGAGCTGTCTGCCATGCGGGCATCAAGCTTCTTTTGGCTGGCAAGCTCCGAGCGCACCTCGGACAGCTTGTTGCGCGCCTCGCTCTCACGATTGCGCAAGTCCTTCAGGGCTGCACGGGCGACCTCGGTGGCCTCGCGCGCATCGTTCTGGGCCTGACGAGCCGCCTCAAGGGCACTCTCAAGCTCCTCAGCACGGTCGCGACGGCTATCAAGCGATGCTGTAACCTCCTCGAGCTGTTCATCAATCTGCTCCAGGCGCGAGGCGTACATGTTGTCCTCGACCTCGGCGTTGCTCAGCGAGTCCTTCACCTTGGCGAGTTCGAGCGCCGCGTTATCGGCCACACGCTGCACATCGCGTTGCTCACGCGTAAGCTGCGAAATCTGATTGTCGAGCGCCACGCGCCGCTCGTGGAGCTCAGCGGCGGCAGGACCAGCGGCGTCAACGTCCTCCTGGGCCTGCATGTGCGCGCCGGTCACTTCCTCAAGCTGTGCACGCGCGTCCTCGAGCTCCTCGACCACGCGACGACGCTGATGCTCGGAGCTCGAGATCTGGCCACGCATGTCGGACAGGCGCGACACCATGTTGTGGCCCTTTTCCTCGAGCAGGCGCATATCGGAGTTAATGCGGCCGACCACGTCTTGCATATGGCGGCGCTGCTCGCCCAGATCGCCCACAAACAGGCCCTTTTCCTCGAGCATGACCTGGAGCTTCTCGAGCTCGCGTTCCTTTTCGCCCAAGCGGTACTGCGCAAGCTCCAGCTCGGCGGCACCTTCCTTGGAGCGGCTCTCCAAGTCGTTCCACTGCGACTGCAGCGAACGCAGCTCGTCGACGGCTAGCATCTGCGTAAGCTCGTTCGCGCGCGAGGACAGCTCTTTGTACTTGCGCGCACGATCGACCTGACGCTCCAGAGGTCGCAGCTGACGGGCGATTTCCTTATTGATGTCGCGGGCACGCGTCAGGTGCTCGTCCATCGACTTAATCTTTTTGAGCGCACGCTCCTTGCGGCGTTTGTGCTTGGAAATGCCGGCGGCCTCCTCGATGAGGGCGCGGCGCTCCTCGGGGCGGCTCTGCAAAATGGCGTCGAGCTTGCCCTGGCTGATGATGGAATGCGTATCCTTGCCCAAACCCGAATCGTGCAGGATGTCCTGAATGTCCATCAGGCGGCACGGACTCGAGTTGATGAGGTACTCGCTTTCGCCCGAGCGATACATACGACGGGTGATGGCGACCTCGTCAAAGTCGACGGGCAGCATATGGTCCGAGTTATCGAGCACCAGCGTGACCTCGGCGACACCCACCGGCTTGCGCGCTGACGAGCCCGAGAAGATGACATCCTCCATGGCCTGGCCGCGCAGCTGCTTGGCGCTCTGCTCGCCCAGGACCCACAGAATCGAGTCAGAGATGTTCGATTTTCCCGAGCCGTTGGGACCGACGATGACGGTCAGGCCCGGCTCAAACGTCATATGGGCGCGGTCGGCAAACGACTTGAACCCTTTGAGCGTGAGGGACTTGAGATACACGGTTCCTCGCTTAAACAGGCTTCTTGTTGAGAATCACGCCGTTGGTGGTGTAGCCCATGCGGTCAAGTGCCTCGAGTGCAGCGGCTCCCTCGGCTTCCTTCTTTGAGGAGCCGGAGCCGCGACCCTGGCGAATACCATCGATCAACACCACGGCGGTAAAGGTGGGCGCATGCGCAGGGCCCTCGGAGCCGACCAGCTTGTACGCGGGAGGCTCGTGGCCGTCGGCCTGCACGCACTCCTGCAAATACGACTTGGGGTTCGCAGGGTGCTCGGCACGCTCGGATGCCAAATGTGGCTTAAGCGTACGGTGGATAAACTCCGCCGCGGCATCCCAGCCGGCGTCCAGATACAGCGCGCCCACGAGCGACTCGTAGACGTTCTCGAGCGCCGAGTGCAGGCCGCGCGCGCCGGTACCGGTCTCGGAGGCACCAAAGATGATGATGTCATCGATACCCAGCTCGTGCGACACCTCGGACAGCGTGGCGCCCGAGACAAGGGACACCTTCAGGCGCGTGAGCTTGCCCTCGTCAAACTCCGGATAGGACACAAACAGGGAGCGTGCAACAACGGCGCCCAAAATGGAATCACCCAAGAACTCAAGGCGCTCGTAGCTTGCCGAGACTGGCTGGCCTTCGACGGCCGAAGGATGCGTAAGGGCCGCGCGCAGCAGCACCTTGTCATTGAACTCGTGGCCCAGAATCTCCTGGGCGCGCGTAAGTCGTTCGGATAAAGCCAAGACCTAAGCCTCCCTGGCGTTTTCGATCGCGTCGACGGCGTCGGCGACAGAGTTGAGCGAGAGCAGGGTCTCGTCATCGATCTCGAGATTGAACTCGTCCTCGATAGCCGTAACCAGTTGCAGGCGCTCGAGCGAGTTGGCATCGAGGTCGTCAAAGGTGGTCTCATCGCTAATTTCGGCAACATCGACGCCCAGAACGTCAGCAGCGACCTCGGCGATCTTGTCGAAGATTTCGGAGCGGTCCATAGCGCTTCCTCTCATAGTGCATGAATACCAAAAGAATGGTACCGCCCGGGCGGTACCAAGACACGGTTCTGATTCTACCCCACGAAGCAGGCCGCGAGGCACATAACAGCGCTCTAACTCGCTCTTACAAAACGATGCCGTCCATGGAGTTGGCGACGTTCTCGACCAGCCCCGCGCGCACGGCTTCGGCCGCCGCAAGCGTACCGTTTTTAACAGCCTCGACCGAGGTGGCGCCATGGCCGATTAGGACCACGCCACGCAGGCCCAAAAGAATCGCGCCGCCCTTGGCATCACCAGAGAGCTTGGCCTTAATCTCGCGCATCTGCTTTTTGATGAGCAGCGCGGCGATCTTGGTGCCGAGCGAGGCCATAAAGGCGCCCTTGAGCTCCTGCAGCAAAAACTTGGCAGCGCCCTCGGTAGCCTTGAGAGCGATATTGCCCGACATGCCGTCGGCAACAACGACATCGAAATTGCCCGAGGTGAGGTCGGTGCCTTCGCAGTTGCCCACAAAGCCCGGAACTGCGGCCTTCATAGCAGGGAAGCAGGCCTTGGTAAAGTTAGAACCCTTCTCGTCCTCGGTGCCGTTACCAAGCAGGCCCACGCGAGGATGTTCGATGCCCAGGACGACGCGGGCATAGGCGCTACCCATCTGGGCAAAACGCACCATGTCATCGACCTCGACATCGGGGTTGGCGCCCATATCGCACAGCACCGTCAGACCGCCGGCGCGATTGGGCAACGCATTGGTCAGACAGGGGCGCACCGGCTGCTTCTTGCCTTCGGCCTGATACCTAAACGGCGTCACGTATGCGGTAGCAGCGGCGGTCATGGCGCCGGTGGAGCCGGCGGAGAAGAACGCGTCCGCGTTGCCCTTTTTGATGGCGCGGCAGGCAAGCACGATCGAGGACTTGCGCTTGGTCATCACGGCGCGAATGGGATCGTCATCCATGGCGATAACGTCGGGTGCCTCAAGAGCCTCAACACGTGCATGGGAAGCAGCAAAGGGATTGACGATTTCAGCGGGGCCAGCTGCCAAGACCTCGATATCGGGATCGGCGGCAAGCGCAGCCTCGATACCATCGAGAACAACCTGAGGTTTCTCGTCTCCGCCCACAACGTCTACACAAACGCGAACGTTACTCATATACATGCTCCTTATACAAAAATGGCCGACTCATTGAGCCGGCCATTGTGGTTCCATTTGGAACGGCATCGCATCCAGAGTATACCGTTACTCGGTAACGATAACCTCGCGGTCCTTGTAGAAACCGCAGCTGGGGCACACGTGGTGCGGAAGCTTGACAGCGCCGCAACGGGGGCACGTGGACTGAGCCGCAGCCGAAATCTTCATGTTGGCGGAACGACGGGTGTGAGTGCGGATACGACCCTGCTTTTGTTTAGGTACGGGCATAGTGACCTTCCTTATGAACTATCCAGTGTGGCGATTACGCGCAAGTAGCGATACTACCACAGTTTTACTCATCGAGCTTGAGATTCTTCAATGCTGCAAATGGATTTTCCGTGGCAGCGGCCCATTCTGCCTCTGCCTGGGCGGCGCAATCGCATTGCTCGATGTTGAGATTGCAACCGCAAGTGGGGCACAGACCGCGGCAATCGGGCTTGCACAGAACGACAAACGGCGTGTCCATAACGACCGCGTCGTTGATGGGCTCACCCAGATCGACGATGCGGTCCTCACCCAGGAGCTCGTAGCCGTCCTCGTAGGCCTCGGGATCCTCGGGCTCCTCAAAGAGGTAGAACTCCTCGATCTCGCCGGCGATATCAAACGAGGCAGGCTCCAGGCAACGGTCGCACTCGCCGATGGCGTGCGCGCGAACCATGCCCGTGAGCAAGACACCGGTACCGGCATTGGTAAAGACAACGTCGTAGTCGATGCCGTCCTGTAGCTGGTACTCCTTCTCGCCCACCGTGTAGGTGGCAACATCGACCTTGCCGGTCAGCGGATACGAATCACCAGGAAACTCGAGCTGCTCGGAAAGATCGACGGTAACGCTCGGGAACTCAGCCATTACCACTGACCATTCTGTTGGGCGGCACCCTCGTTGAGCTGCTGACGGCAACGGGTAACGGTGCCGGTCAGGCTCTTGAGGTTCTCCTCCAGGTGCGTAAAGACCTGCTCTGCGTAGTCCTCGGCAGCATAACGCGTCTCGCGCTCGTACTGCTGGGCACGATCGCGGATGTCGTCGGCCTGCTGCTGTGCCAAGCGGACGATCTCCTGCTCACCGGCAATGGTGAGGGCCTGCTGCTGAGCGTCGGCGATGATGGAATCGGCCTGGGCGGCGGCGGAAGCCATAAGCTCCTCGCGCTCCTTAAGGATACGGCGGGACTTCTGCCACTCCTCGGGATAGCTCATGCGGATCTCGTCGAGGATGTTGAAGAACACGTCGGCGTCGATGACCTTGAACTGAGCGTTCTTGCCGAAAGGCGGCTTGGCTTCCTCGATCAGCCCTTCGAGCTCATCGACCAAGCTGACGATCCTATCGCCAGGATAATTCTCGCCCGGCATCCGGTCTCCTTTCATAGGTAACATATCATCGTGCTAGTTTACCACATGCCACCAGGCAATAAAAAACGTCACGAAAAGCGGTGTCTGAGCGCTTCGACCACGTTGGGCGGGACAAACGTCGATACATCGCTGCCGAGCGAGGCGATCTGGCGAACGACCGAACTCGAGATATAGCCGTACTGCGGCGCACTCATGACAAAGATGGACTCCAGCTCGTTATCCAAGCGATAGTTGAGGTCTGCCTGCTGCAGCTCGTACTCAAAGTCGGTCATGGCGCGCAGGCCCTTGACCACGGCCCCCGCCCCCTGCTCGCGAGCGAAGTCGACCAAGAGGCCGGTAAAGGGCAGGACCTCGACGCCGTCGATATCACCGAGCGCCTCACGAGCCAGCGCTACGCGCTCATCCAGCATAAACGTGGTGCCCACACCGTTTTTACCCTGCGACTCGGCGACAGCGACGATCACGCTGGGAAAGATGCGGCGGGCGCGGCGGATGACGTCGATATGGCCAAACGTGATGGGATCGAAGGTGCCCGGGACGATCACGCGGTTGATGGTGTCATTCATGGGCGTTCTCCTGAACCGTCATGGCATCGTTGTTGTGAGCATCGGTGCCGGTGCAATCTTCCTCACCATCGTCATCGCCGACCCAACGAAGCAGGTCGACCGAGGTAATGCCGTAGCGCTTCTCGCGCACGATCTCAAAGCCTGCCGGATGCGCGCCCGCATCGGCGGCGGCATGCTCAAACAGGGCATAAGCGCCAGGTGCAAGCAGACCCTGCTGAGCCAGGTTCTGCAGCAGTATCTCGACCGGCTCGGCACCAAAAGCATAGGGCGGGTCGAGCAGGACCAGATCAAAGGGGCCGCCCGGCACACGACCGCGCGAGGCACTCGCCAGCATGTCGCCCGCTATCACGCGCCAACGCGCACGGTCACGGCAGAGCGACTCGATATTCTTGGTAATGAGCCGCGCGGCATTCCGATCGATCTCGAACGTCGTGAGCGAGCGGGCACCACGTGAGAGCATCTCTAACCCTAAGGCGCCGGAGCCGCCAAAGGCGTCCAGCACGCGGACCTCGTCCAGATCGAAGTCGAATGCCGACATGACCATAGATGCGCATGCCTCGCGCACGCGATCGGTCGTGGGGCGGGTGACATCGCGACCACGGGGCTCCTCGATCTTACGACCGCGCCATTCGCCGCCGATGATTCTCATCCTCCGCTGACCTCCTTAAAAATGTGTCGATATCGCATGGCGACCGCATCGCGCAGGGGGCGCGTCGCCACGGAGTCAAGGTTGCAAGCATACCGCAAGAGCTCAACCGCGTCCAAATGGGCCCATTCGATAAGGTCCTCATCGGCGTCCAGGTCCACAAAGCGCAAGGTCACACCGCCATGCTGACGGTACCCCAGGATTTCGCCCTCGTGGCGCAGACGCAGGTCCATCTGGGCGAGCGTAAAGCCGTCCGAGGTCTTCTCGAGCGACTGGAGACGGTCTTGCGCCGCCGACGCGCCGCCGTTGCCCTTGGAGTGCGTCATGACCAGGCACGTGCCCGACACGCCGCCGCGGCCCACACGACCGCGCAGCTGGTGCAGGGCAGCCAAACCAAAGCGCTCGCCGTTCTCGATGACCATGACGGTGGCGTTAGGCACGTCGACGCCCACCTCGACCACCGTAGTCGAGACGAGCACATCGATCTCGCCACGCTTGAAGGCGTCGATCACGCGATCCTTCTCCCCCGCTGGCATGCGGCCGTGAAGGCGCTCGATGGCAAGCCCCGGCAACGCCAGACGCAGGCGATCGAGCTCGGTCACCGTATCGTGCAGCGGCACGGGAACCGTCACGCGACCCTCGTCGTCGCGGGCGATGCCGGGCACGTCTTCCAGCTCATCGGCCGAGTCACTCGGCTCCACGAGCGGACAAATCACGTAGGCCTGCTGACCCTTTTCATGCGCCTCGCGGATGGCGCCATAGGCGAGGTCGCGGCTCGACTCGGTGAGAACACGCGTCGTCACACCAGCACCTGGAACAGGCCGATGGCGGATGATACTCGTGTCCAGATCGCCGTAGACCGAAAGCGCCAGCGTACGCGGAATGGGCGTTGCCGTCATAACGAGCAGATCGGCACCGGGGCCCTTCGCGCGCAGGGCGTTGCGTTGGCCGACGCCAAACCGGTGCTGCTCATCGATGACCACGAGCGACAGTTGCTTGAACTCAACGTCATCCGAAAGGACCGCGTGGGTTCCAAAGAGGACGTCGAGCTCGCCCGATTCCAGCTGGGCATGGATCTGCTCGCGCTCAGAGGCCGGCGTGGCACCCGTCAGAAGCGCCCAGGACATGCCGGCCTGCGAGAGCAGAGGGCCAGTCTTATCGGCATATTGGCGCGCCAGCACACCAGTGGGCGCCATAACGCAGGCCTGCGTGCCGCTATCGGCAGCCACAGCCAGCGCACAGGCGGCAACGGCGGTCTTACCGGTACCGACATCGCCCAGCAGCAGGCGGTTCATCACGCGCCCGCCATCGCACATATCGCGCAGGATATCCTGGAACGCGGCCTCCTGCTCGTCGCTCAGCGAAAACGGCAGGGCCTGCTTGAGCGCGGCCAGGTGATCGCCCGCGGTGTGGGCATAGGGCACCACATCGACCAGGCCGCCGTCGTTGCGCAGGCGCAGCGCCAGCTGCAGGTAGAGGCACTCCTCGTAGGCAAGCCGTGCGCGCGCGATATCGCGCTCAGCCATGCTCGATGGAAAGTGGATCGAGCGCAGCGCGCGGGCATTGCTCATCAGGCGGCGCTTGACGCGCAAGCGTGCGGGAATCGGGTCGAAGGGATTGCCGACGACCTCGAGCGCGCCGCTAACGATGCGGCGCATCCACGCCTGGCTCACGCCATCACTGACGTAATGGACCGGCAGGATCGTGCCCGCGGCACGCCCTTCCTCAAGCTTTTCAAAGTGCGGCGAGGCCATCTGCTTAAAGCCGTAGGCAAACTCGACCTTGCCCATCACGGCCAGGCGGTCGCCCTGCTTAAGCTGCTGGGCAATCCAGGGCTGGCGGAAAAAGGCGACCTGCAGCACGCCCGTCTCGTCAACGAGTGAGACCTCGGTCACCTGCATACGCGGACGCGGCTGCTTTTGAACGATACGGTCGACCGTGGCGATGATAGTGCACACGGTACCGATGGGCGCCATCTCGATAGACCAAGAACGGGTAAAGTCCAGGTATCGATGAGGGATATGGAGAAGGAGGTCCCCCACCGTCCGAATTCCCAGACGGCGAAGGGCCTCCTCACGTTTACCCGAAACATATTTGAGTCGCGCGATATCCTCGTCGAGCGCATTGCTCTGGGCAAAGCGCTCCGAGACGCGCGGCACGGAGCACAGCTCGGACATAGGCAGAGCCTACTCGATCGAGAAGATCACGGGATAGAGCGGCTGCTCGCCACGATGGGCGTCGATCTCCAGATCGGGCTGAGCCTCCTCGATGGCGTCGACGATCTCCTGGAAGGCCTCGTCGGATAGCTCCTCGCCGGCCAGAATCGTCAGCGCGTCGCCTTCCTCTTCCTCCTGCATGCGGTTGATGCAGTCGAGCGTGACCTGCTTCACGTCGGAACCGACCACGTCGATGGAGCCGGCGATGATGCCCATGACGTCACCGGAGTGAATCGGAGAGCCGTCCGAGGCGCTGGAGTCGCGCACGGCGCGGGTGACCTCGCCATCGCGGACCTCGCTGATGGCGTCAACCATGGCGGCAACGGCGTCCTCGAGCTCAGAATCGGGCAGGACGGCGAACAGCGCGGAGAACGCCTGCGGGACGGTCTTGGTGGGAACGACGGCGACCTTCTTGTCGGTGCAGGCAGAGGCTGCGGCCTCGGCAGCCATGCGGATGTTGCCGTTATTGGGCAGGATGATGACCGAGGTCGCGTTGACCTGGTCGACGGCGCCCAACAGGTCGGCGGTCGAGGGGTTCATGGTCTGGCCACCCGAGACGATCACGTCAACGCCGAGGGACTTGAGGATGTCGGCCTCACCGGAACCGGCGGCAACGGCGACAAAGCCCAGGGCCTTCGCGGGCTCGGCGGCCTTCTCCTGATCCTCGTGGATCTTAGCGGTACGGTCGTGGGCCTCCATCTCCATGTTGTGGATAAAGACCTCATAGATCTGACCAAGCTGCAGCATGTGCTCGAGCACCAGGTTGGGGGTGTTGGAGTGCACGTGGATCTTGTAGTCGGGATAGGCACCCACGAGCAACTCGCAGTCGCCCAAGGAGCCCAGGAACTTAAGGCACTCGTCCTCGTCAAACGGGGCATCGGCCTTAAAGAGGAACTCGTTGCAGTAGCGGAACTCCGAGCCCTCCCAGTCATCGTTGGCCTCGATCTCAACGCGACCGAGGGCCGCATCGCGGGCAGAGCCGGCAGAATCAAACGTGGCGGAGAAATCCTCGACAACGGTGCTACGGCCGAGCGCAGCGGCAACAAAGTTCTCCAGGAAGATGGCAAAGCCAAAGGCGCCGGAGTCGACCACGCCGTTCTCCTTCAGAACCGGCAGCAGGTCGGGCGTGCGGGCGACAGACTGGTAGGCCTCGACAACGATGGCATCGAGCGCGTCCTCGGCCGAGAACTTCTTCTTTTCGCACTCGTCGGCCTTGGTCGAGACATCGCGCAGTACCGTGAGGATCGTGCCCTCGATGGGCTTGCGGACGGCCTGGAAGGCGACCTTGACGGCACGACGGAACGCATAAGCGATGTTGGCGGAGGTGATGGGCTCATCGGCAGAGACGAGGCCCTCGGCCACGCCGCGCAGAATCTGCGACGTGATGACGCCGGAGTTACCGCGGGCGCCCATGAGGGAGCCGTGAGTGATGGCGCCGGCGATGGCCTCCATGTCGGCATCGGCGGGAAGGGCGGAGAGCTCCTTGGTCACCGAGGCGAGCGTGAGCGACATGTTGGTGCCGGTATCGCCGTCGGGTACGGGGAAGACGTTGAGCTTGTTGATCTCCTCGGCCTTGTCGGAAACGGCAGCCGCAGCGATCGGAAAACAGGTGCGAATGGTCTTTGCAATCATGGGTATTTGAATCTCCGTTTTCGGACGCTAGTTCAGACGGCTCTTGAGCGCGTCGATATGGATGCCGATCTTAAGGCTGGCGGGATCGATCTGGGCGATCTCCTGCAAAGTGAAGGCAACGGAGCTCGAAAGATTGTGGCAGACGGACTTCATGTTGACGCCGTTCTCGAGCACGACGTGAAGATCGACCGTAAGGCCGTCCTCGTCGGCGGAGACAAGCACGCCCTTGCGGAGGCGCTGACCGGCAAGCAGGCGCACGCTCTCGGCGCCCTGGAGCTGCTCGGCCATACCGACGACGCCATAGCACGTCATCGCGGCATAACCGGCAATATCGGCAATAACGTCGTTCGAGACGCTCAGGCTGCCGTTAATGGTCTCAGACACAAGAATCTCCTTTTCTTGGTGCTCGCGGCACCATGTCGTGGGAGCAATCATTGCAATATTCTACAACGACCGCGCCATGTTGAGGTGGCGGGCCTCGGGATTACATCCTCGACACGAAATGTTGATATGGTAACGTTCGCGCCAGGCGATCGCGGTATGAAAAAACCCGCCGCATAAGCGACGGGTTTTACAACCTGGCTCCCCGGGTAGGACTCGAACCTACAACAGCGCGGTTAACAGCCGCGTGCTCTACCATTGAGCTACCGAGGAATTTAAAAGCCCAGCGGAATGGGCTGAAAAATTCTGGCTCCCCGGGTAGGACTCGAACCTACAACAGCGCGGTTAACAGCCGCGTGCTCTACCATTGAGCTACCGAGGAATAGGTGCGTGCTCTCAAGCAACGAAGTTTATTATACGGACGATCGGGCGAAGGGCAAGAACTTTTTTGAGAAATTTTCCGCCTAGTCGTTGGGGACGTTCTTAAACGACTAGTCATTCAAGAACGTCCCAAACGACTACATAAAAGCGCCCCCAAGCGGATGTGCTTGAGGGCGCTTCTTGCTTGACTAGCTTTCGATATAGTCCTTCAGCTTGCTCGAGCGGCTCGGGTGGCGAAGCTTGGCCAGGGTCTTGGACTCGATCTGGCGGATGCGCTCGCGCGTGACGCCAAACTCGCGGCCGACTTCCTCGAGCGTGCGGGGATGTCCGTCGACAAGGCCAAAGCGCAGCTCGATAACCTTGCGCTCACGATCGGCAAGCGAGTCGAGCACCTGGGTGAGCTGCTCCTGCAGCATGGAGAAGCTGGCCGCATCGGGCGGAACGATGGCCTGGGAGTCCTCGATGAAGTCGCCCAGCTGAGAATCCTCTTCCTCGCCGATGGGGGTCTCGAGCGAAACGGGCTCCTGCGAGATCTTCTGGATCTCGCGGACGCGGTCGGCGCTCATGTCCATCTCGGCACCGATCTCCTCGGGGGTCGGGTCACGGCCCAGGTCCTGAAGGAGCTGACGCTGCACGCGGACGAGCTTGTTGATGGTCTCGACCATGTGCACGGGAATACGGATGGTACGGGCCTGGTCGGCGATAGCGCGCGTGATGGCCTGACGGATCCACCACGTGGCGTACGTGGAGAACTTAAAGCCCTTCTGGTAGTCGAACTTCTCGACGGCGCGGATCAGACCGAGGTTGCCCTCCTGGATCAGGTCCAGGAACAGCATGCCGCGGCCAACATAGCGCTTGGCGATGGAGACGACCAGACGCAGGTTTGCGCTGATGAGTGCCTGCTTGGCTTCGAGGCCCACGTTCTCAATGCGCGTAAGACGACGCATCTCGGCACGCGTGAGCTCGAGCTCGCCTGCTTCGGCAGCCTCGAGCTTCTCGGTGGCCTCGAGACCGGCCTCGATCTTCATGGCCAGATCGACCTCTTCGGAAGCGGTCAACAGGTCGACCTTGCCGATCTCCTTAAGGTACATACGAACCGGATCGCCGGTCAGCATCACCGTGGAGGCATCGATGCCACGCACGCGGGAGCGTGAACGGGACGTGCGCACGGTGCGCTTCTTCTTGCTCTTGGAAGAACCCATCTCGGCGTCGGCCTGACGGGCCATCTTGAGCTCGTGATCGTCGAGCGAGCCGGAATCGTGCTCGTCATCGTCATCGAAATCGTCGGTATCGGTATCGTTATCGTCATCGTCGACATCCATGGGGGCGTCGTCGTTACCGCTCGCGGAGATAATCTGGATGCCGCTGTTGCGCAGCGCGGAATACACCGCGGTGAGCTGCTCGTCAGAAACATCGATATCCTTCAGGGCGACCTGAATCTCGTCCTCGGTTACCGAAGTCCTGTTTGAGCCGTTGCCCATGAGCTTTGCAACGTAGGATTCCAGCCCAGTACCCGTGCTCTCAGTCTTTTTTGGCACAGATTCTCCCTTCATAGTCCACAGGACTCAATACTTTAGCACACACATTGACGTCTATACCCAAAAAGAGGACTGGATATAGGCGAGAATACGCTGGTTGACCACAACATCTAGGCTTGTTCTGTGCCTGCGGCCTCCAGGCCGATCAAACGGAACGGGTCCGCCACGCCGCCGATCGACTTTTGCAGCTCGCGTTGACGCTGCGAATCCTGCGCGGCCTGCACGGTCAGCGCGCGACGGGCCTCATCGTCGAGCGAACGATCCTGGCGCAGCTTGGCCTGTGCGGCACGCATGCGGCGCTTGATGGTGTAGAGCTCGAGCGTATCGAGCATAAACACGATGTTCGTCTCGGTGGGGTGCTTGCTCGTTGCCGAGATGCGCCCGGCACTCACAAGCGTTGCCGCCTCGGGACACACCGAGCGCGCCGCATCCATGCAGGCCGCAGGATCGGTGCCCGGGGGCGTCGCCAGTACGGCCCATGCGATGGACTCGTGACGTGGGTCGACCCACTCGATGGAGCAGATGCGATCGGCATACGTGCGGAACAGGTCGGGGTAGCTCGTGAGCATGGTCAGCAGCTCGCGCTCCCCTGCCAGGGATTTCCGCTCCAGATTGGTCAAAACAATCGGCATCGACGGAGCTGCCGCCGCGCTTGAACTATCGGCAACGGTCGCAGCGCTTTCCATCCCCGCTGGCACATCGATTGGCGGCAGGTCCTCGTCGACCTGCACCGGAGCGGCCCCATAGGCATCAAGCGGAACGTAGTCGTACGGGCCCTCCTCGACCGGTGCGGACACCGGCGGCGTCGCGCCCGATGCCCAAGCACCGCGACCGGCATCGTGAGAACCCGACGCCCGACCGCCCGCGCTACCGGACCGCTCAGCCTGTGCCCGCTGGCGCTCATAGTTCTGCTCACGACGTCGTTCCGCATCCTCGCGCTTGGCGACATCGCGAAACACACGGCCCGAGCTCGCACGCACTGTCTCCAGATCCAAACCCAGCAGATCGGCAATCTGGATAAAGTACGTGTCGATCATATAGCTGTCGCGCAGCGGATAGATGAGCGTCAGCGCATCCTCCAGCGCCTTGGCACGACCGCCCGGCGTGGTGATGTCGCTCGACTCCTGCAGCGAACGGTACACAAAGTCCATAAGCGGCTCGGCAGCGTCGATGCGCGCCTGCAGTGCCTCGCCACCATGCGCCGTGATGAACTCCATGGGATCGTTGCCGTCGGGCAGCACCACGCAGCGCAGGCCCATCGAATCCTGCTCGATAAACTGAATCGCGCGGCGCGCGGCCTTTTGACCAGCGGCGTCGCCATCGAACATATACACGATGCGCTTGGCAAAGCGGGTGAGCGTCTTGACGTGATGCTCCGTGAGCGCGGTGCCCAGCGTGGCGACAACGTTTTTAATCCCCGCTTCCCAACAGGCGATGCAGTCGGTATAGCCCTCCACCACAATGGCGGTATCCTGCGCGACGATAAACTCCTTGGCCCAATTAAAGCCGTAGAGGTTTCGCTTTTTGTGAAACACGCTCGTCTCGGCGGTGTTGAGGTACTTAGGCTGGCCGTCACCCATGATGCGACCGCCAAAGGCAATGTTGTGACCCTGCTCGTCAAAGATGGGAAACATTACGCGGTCGTAGAAGCGGTCGGCAAGCTGCCCGCGCCCGCGGCTCACGGCAACGTTGGCATCGATCATCTCCTGCGGGGTAAAACCCGCCTGGGACAGGTGCGACACCAGCGCGTTGCGGCCAGGCGCAAAGCCCAGGCAGTAGCGGCGGCAGACGTCGCCACCCATGCCGCGGCTGGCAAAGTACTCGCGCGGACGGCCGTCCTTACCGCGCATAAGCATGGTGTGATAGAACTGGGCGGTCTCGGCGCACAGATCGTAGATGCGGGCACGCTTGGTACCGCGCTCGCGGCGGTCTCCGGTGTCGTGCAGCTCAATACCCGCGCGATCGGCCAAATAACGGATTGACTCGGGAAAGCTCAGGTTCTCGCGCTTCATGATATAGGTGAAGACGTCGCCACCCTCGCCGCAGCCAAAGCAATGCCACACCTGCGTGGCGGGAATAATGTGGAAGGACGGAGTCTTTTCGCCATGAAAAGGGCAGCAACCCCAAAACTCATGACCGCGGGGCTTGAGCTCAACCGTTTCCTGCACGATGGCGACTAAGTCGGACGCAGCGCGTACCTGGTCTTTTTCCTCATCGCTAATCACGGACACTCACCCCCTGCTCGCCCAAGTTGTGACGAATATCTTCGATATTACCCTCGACGGTCGCGATCAACTCATCCAGCGAATCGAACACGCGCGACGGACGCAGCCAGCGCGTAAACGCCAGCGAAACGGAAGCGCCGTACAGGTCGCCCGTATAACCAATTAAGTTAGCCTCGAGATGCGATGAAGCGGCATCGTCGGCATACGTCGGCGGCAGTCCGACGTTAACGGCAGCAGGCCATACGGTGTCATCAACGAGCACCAGGCCCTCATACACGCCATCGGCAGGCACCTGAATGCCGTCGGGAACCTGTAGGTTTGCCGTGGGAAAACCCATGCCAGAGCCCTCGTGACGGCCGCGAATAACACCGCCGCGCACCATATACGGGCGTCCGAGTAACCCAGCAGCAAGCCCCACATGGCCCTGTCCCAGCTCGTGACGAATGCGGGTGGCGCAAATGGCCTCACCGCCCTCGCAAAGCAAGTCGTGCCCGTATACGTCAACGCCGCGCTCGGCACCCCAGGCGCGCATCTCGGCAACACCAGAAGCACCGCCGCGACCCAGCCTAAAGTCGCTGCCAACGCGAATCGAGCGAATGTCGACCACGCGTGACAACAGTGCGAGAAAACCGACATGGTCGAGCGCCGCGACCTCAGGCGTAAAGGGAACGGCCACCACTGCATCGACCCCGGTTTGAGCCAGGGCATGCAGACGGTCGGCCGTCGTCATCAATTTTTGAGCGGGCGAAGGGCTCACCACGACGTCCGGGTCGGGATCGAAAGTGACCACGACCGCCTTGCAACCATGGGCACGGGCATCACAGACAAGTGCTTCGATGAGTTCCTGGTGTCCACGGTGCACACCATCGAAAACGCCGATGGCGATGGAGGCAGCACCCAAGTGATCGCACTCATCAAATGCATCGGCAGCAACGATGCGAGCCTCGTCCGACTCGCCCGCGAAAAAGATACGCGCGAGCTCGCGAGCGGACAATATCATCGAACACCGCCGATTGCCTGCGGAAACACGTGCTCCATGACAAAGCGGCCACTCTCAATGCGGGCGAGCGCCTTGAGTCCCCCATCGAGCACCAACGCAAAAGGCGCCTTCGCGGTATCGAAATCGGCAAGCGCACGCTCAACGGGAATGCGTCGGCCGCAGAGCAGGTCGTCGGCAAGATTGCCCGGCAAGCCAACACGCGTGGCGCCCAGGGCCGCAATGGGATCCAGGGCAAAGCCAGCCGCGGACTCGGGAGAAAGCTCCTCGACCGCATGACAAGAGCCAATGGAAACAACACCGGAGGCCGTGCGACGCAGCGCGGAAATGTGCGCCGCGCTCTCGCAGGCGCGGCCCAAGTCGCGAGCGAGCGCACGGATATAGGTACCCTTGCTCACTGAGAACGCCACGGTCCACACACACGTATCACCTTCGCCTCCCACGGCGATCAGGTCGGCGGCATAGACCTCGACGGGGCGCGGAGGTAGGTCCACCGCATTGCCCTCGCGAGCAGACTTGTAGGCGCGAACGCCATTGACCGAGATGGCCGAAAACGCCGGCGGCACCTGCATCTGCGGACCCAGCATGGCCGCCAAGCGCTCACGGGCATAGGCAGGATCGCGCAGCTCGTTGGCAATAGCCACCGTGCGGACCGCCTCGCCCTCCGCATCATCGGTATTGGTCTCGGCGCCAAACGAGATGTCGGCGACATAGCTTTTGGTATCGAGCGTGAGCATGCCCAGCAAACGAGTAGCCTGGCCAACACCCACCACCATGACACCCGATGCCATGGGGTCGAGCGTGCCGGCATGGCCGACGCGACGCTCATGAAGGGCGCGCCGACATTGCGAGACCACATCGTGGGACGTGCAGCCAACCGGCTTATCGACGGCGAGCAGCATATTCAGTTGAGAAGGCGTACGACGAGCCATGTACCATCCAAAAAGTTAAAGCTCGACGGTCACCGAAGCGGGATCCTCCCCCACCAGCTCGGCCAGCATGGGAAGTGCCACGGTAAGCGTCTCGAGAATCGTTCCGTTGTTGGAGAAACCGGCGGCAGCGGGATGTCCGCCTCCGCCAAAAGCAGCAGCGATCTCGGACACGTTGAGGTCGCCCTTGGAACGCAGGTTGCCGCGCACCTTGGTATCGCCCTCAATGCCCTTCAGGAACAGGCAGACCTCGACGCCCATCACCGAGCGCACCACGTCAACCAGGCCGTCGCACTCATCCGAGGTGACACCGCAAGCCTCAAGGTCACTCTGGTACGCGTAGCTATACGCGACGCGCCCGTGGGCCACTGTCTTGATGCGGCCCATAACGATGGACTTAAGATGCAAGAACTCGACGCGCATGCTCTGGTAGACCTCGAGCGCAACGCGCGCCGGATCGGCACCGTGAGCGACCAGGCGCGAGGCGGCATGGAACGCGGCGGCATCGGCGTTTTGATACTGAAAACGACCGGTATCGGTCACCAGGCCGCACAGCAAGCAGGTCGCGACACCATCGCGAGCCACAATGCCACAATTGTCCAAAAAGCGGTCGATGATCATGGCGCAGGCCGCGGCGCCAACGCACCTCAGGCTCAGCTCGGCAAATTCCTCACGCGCCGGATGATGATCGAAGCACACCACATGGGACGAGCGGCGGAGCACCTCGGCGGAGTTATTCAGACGCTCGACGACCGGCACGTCCACTGAGATGAACAGGTCCGGATTGCCGGTATACGCAGATGCCGGCACCAGACGGTCGGCGCCCTCCATAAAGCGGTAGATGCGCGGAACCGGGTCATCGTCTGCCAGCAGCAGGGCAATGTCCTTGTTGGGGAAAAACTTCATAAGCGATAAGCCCAGACCCAGCACGGAGCCCAGGGCGTCGCCATCGGGAGACGTATGTCCCGAAATCGCAATGGAGGACGCACCCTCGATGAGCTCGAGGATGCGTCGCTGAATATCTGCAGACTCGCACGATGCGAGGTCGGCGGAATTACTCATCTAAAGCTGCCTCCTGGGCGGCATCCGCTATGGGGTAGCCGTCCTCGTCCTTTTCGATCGCAAGCGTGGCTGGAACGTTTTCCAGCGCACGAGTGATGCGCTCGGCCTCATCGGTCGAGCGGTCGATGCGAAAATCGAGCTCGGGCGTGACACGCCAATCGAGCGAGCGAGCCAACAGGCTGCGAATACGGCCCTTGGCGCTTGCGAGCGCCTCCATGACCTCATCGTAGCGGCTCGCATCGCACGATACGTACACGCGCGCGAACGAACGGTCCACCGCGACCTCGACCGCGGTCAAAGTAACCAGGTCGAGACGCGGATCGGAAACCTCAAAGAGCAGGATATAACCGAGCTTCTCGCGAAGCTGCTCGCCCAGACGGCGGGTTGCCTGCGTTTGCTTCATAGCGCTACCCCCTACTCGGTACGGGCAACCTGGTCGATACGGTAACCCTCGATCTGGTCACCGGGCTTGATGTCCTGGAAGTTCTCCAGGCCAATGCCGCCCTCGGAACCGCTCTTGAGGCTCTTGGCCTCGTCCTTGTAGTGGCGCATCGAGGCGATCTTGCCGTTGAAGACCACGATGCCGTCGCGCACCAGGCGCACGGAATCGGTCGCGGCGATCTCGCCCTCCTCGACGCGGACACCGGCGGCGATACCGACTTTGGGCACCTTGAAGGTGTCCAGGACGGTCGCGGTACCCGTGGCGACCTCGACCTCGGTGGGCTTGAGCATGCCGATACGGGCGGCGTCGAGCTCCTCGAGGCACTTGTAGATGACGTCGTAACAACGGATCTCGACGCCCTCGCGCTCGGCGGCGGAGCGGGCCTTACCGTCGGGACGGACGCCAAAGCCGATGATGATGGCGTTGGAGGCGTCGGCCAGGACGACGTCGGTCTCGTTGATGGCGCCAACGGCGGAGTGGATCGTGTTGATGCGAACCTCGGACTGATCCATCTTGTCGAGCGAGTCCTGAAGGGCCTCGATGGAGCCCTGGACGTCGGCCTTGATGATCAGGTTGAGCTCCTTGACCTCGGCATCGGCAATGGTCTCGAAGAGGTTCTCGAGCGTGACGTGCTTGACGCGGCTCTGCTCCTCGATACGGGCCTTGAGCGAACGCTCGTCGGCCAGGGCGCGAGCCTCGCGCTCGTCCTCGAACACGCGGAACTCGTCACCGGCGTTGGGCACGGACTGCAGACCCAGGATCTCGACGGCGTCGGAGGGACCGGCCTCGGTGACGGCGCGACCCTTGGGGTCGAGCATGGCGCGGACGCGGCCGTAGGTAAGGCCGGCGACCAGCGTATCGCCCACGTGCAGGGTACCGCGGGTCACGAGCACGGTAGCGACCGAGCCGCGGCCCTTGTCAAGCTTGGCCTCGAGGACGTTGCCGGAGGCAAAGGTGTCCGGGTTGGCCTTGAGCTCGAGCACGTCGGCCTGGAGCAGCACGGTCTCCAGAAGGTCGTCGATACCGATCTTCTGCTTGGCCGAGATGTTGACGAACATGTTCTGTCCGCCCCACTCCTCGGGGATGACACCGTACTCGGTGAGCTCCTGACGCACGCGGTCGGGGTTGGCGCCCGGCTTATCGATCTTGTTGACGGCGACGACGATGGGTACGCCGGCGGCCTTGGCGTGGTTGATCGACTCGACGGTCTGGGGCATGACGCCGTCGTCGGCAGCCACGATCAGAATGACGATGTCGGTCACCTTGGCGCCACGGGCACGCATGGCCGTAAAAGTGGCGTGACCCGGGGTATCGATGAAGGTGATCTTGCGGTCGTTGATCATGACCTGCGAAGCGCCGATGGCCTGCGTAATGCCGCCCGCCTCGCCGGCAGCAACGCCGGTGTGACGGATGGCGTCGAGGAGGCTCGTCTTACCGTGGTCGACGTGGCCCATGACGGTGACGACCGGGGCGCGCGGCTTAAGGTCGGCGGGATCGTCGTAGAACGAGAAGGTGTTCTCCTCCTCGGGGGTGATGATCTTGATCTGACGGCCCAGGTCGTCAGCGACGAGCTCGACAAGGTCGTCGGACATGGACTGCGTCATGGTGAGCGGCGTACCAAGCAGGAACAGGCGCTTGATGATGTCGTTAGCCGGAACGTCGAGCGCCTCGGCGAGCTCCTGGACGGTAACGCCCTGGGAGACCTTGATGGCGTCGAGGTCCTCGGGGTTCACGCCCTGGGCCAGCGCCTCCTCTATCTTGCGCTCCTCCTGAGCCTTGGCAGCCTCGCGCTCGCGCTTCTCCTTGCGCTTCTTGCGGCGACCGGTGGACTCGCGAGAGGCCTCCTCGACGGCAGCACGAGCCTCCTCGAGCACCTTCTCGCGGCTGTACTCCTCGGCCTCGCGAGCCATGCGGCTGTAGTGGTCCTCTTCGTTGTTGTGACCGCCCTTGCGCTTCTTGCCCTTGCCCTGCTTGTCGGGGTTGGGGAAGTCCATGCCGGCAGCGACGTTGTTGCTGGCGTTGGTGCGATGGCTGTGCGGACGGCTCTCGGAGGCGTTGCGCTCGGAGTTGTTGTCGGAGGCGTTGCGATCGTTACGACGGCCACCGCGGCGGTCGTTGTTGCCGCCACGACGGTTACCGCGCTCGGCGGCGCGCTCGGCCTTGGCCTTGTCCTCGGCGTCCTTCTTCTCCTTGAGCACGGTCTCCTGTGCGGCGATCTGGTCAAGCAGCGAACGGAAGCGCGAACCGGAGTCGGAAGCGGGAACGGCGCGGCGCTGGGCCTCGCGGGCAGCCTCCTCCTTCTCGCGGGCAAGGCGCTCCTGCTCGGCCTTCTTCTTGGCCTCGGCCTCAGCGCGGGCAGCCTCCTCGGCGGCCTGGGCTGCGGCAAACTGGCGGCGCTCCTCCTCGCGGGCCTTCTCGGCGGCGATGCGCTCGCGCTCGGCCTCGGCGGCGCGAGCGGCCTCCTCGGCGGCAGCTGCCTGCTCCTCGGCCTGCTTGGCGGCCTCGACTTCCTGAGCGCGGGCCTCGATCACCGAGGCGAGCTGCTTGCGGACCATGGCGACATAGGCGTCCTCCAGAGTGGAGGAAGCGGACTTAGCGGGAATCTTCATATCGGCAAGATGACCCATCAGTTCCTTGGAGGTCATGCCGAACTCTTTGGCCAGGGTGGACACACGGACTTTTGCCATATGACTTCACCTACCCTTTCTGGCACCTTGGGTGCCTAGAGACTGAACGAGCGTGGGAGATGCGCCGGGACCCGCCCGGCGCGACCGCGCGCTAGATCAGGTCCTCCGCATCATCGAAGGCGTCGGTGTCGTGGACACCGCAGAAACGGGAGCCGGGACGAGCCTGGTTGCGGCACTGGATGCCGTCCTCGGACACGTACTCGCAGCGGCGGACGTCCTCGTCCTCCTCGTCACCGATCAGGTCGGCGGCGGGCTCCTCGTGAACGGGAACGTTCTTGAGGATGTCGGCGGCAAGCGTCTCGGACTTGATGTCGATGTGCCAGCCGGTCAGGCGCGCGGCGAGGCGGGCGTTCTGGCCCTCCTTGCCGATGGCGAGGGACAGCTGGTCGTCGGGCACGATGACGCCGGCGTAGGCCTTCTCCTCGTCGATGAGGACGCGGGTGACCTTAGCAGGCGACAGGGCGTTGGCGACGTAGACGGCAGGATCGGCATCCCACAGGATGACGTCGACGCGCTCGCCACGGAGCTCGCCCACGACAGCGCGAACACGGCTGCCCTTGGGGCCGACGCAGGCGCCCACGGGATCCAGACGGTCGTCGAGCGAGTGGACGGCGACCTTGGAGCGCTGACCGGGCTCGCGGGCGATCGACTTGATCTGGACGGTGCCCTCATAGATCTCGGGCACCTCCTGCTCAAACAGACGACGCATGAGCTCGGGGTGGGTACGCGAGATGACAATCGGCGGACGGCTGTGCTCGCCACGAACCGGCTGCAGGTTGGAGTTGGGGTCGCGAACGTCGATGATCACGGCCTTGATGTGCTGGTTGTGCAGGTAGCGCTCGCCCATCGGACGCTCGTTGCGCTCGTTCTCGTAACGGCGCTGGTCGAAGTGCGGAAGCTCGGCCTCGACGCCCTCGCGGATCTTGACGATCGTGAAGTCGGGCGTGGACTGCAGCACGGTACCGCTGATGAGATCACCGATGCGGCCGGAGAACTCCTCGTAGATCTGCTCTCGGGCGGAGTTGCGCACGATGGCGTTGATCTCGGCCTTGGCGTGCTGGGCAGCGATGCGGCTCGTGTTCTTGGGGGTGACGTCGATCTCCTCGAACTCGGTGAAGTTGCCCTCCTCGTCCATGGAATCGTCGATCGGCTCCAGGCGGTAGACGTAGATCTTGCCGGTGGTGCGGTCGATGGTCACCTTGGCGCCCCACTCAAGATGCAGGATCTCGGCATAGCTCTTAGCGAGCGACTGCTCCAGGCGGTCGATCAGGTAGAGCTGGTCGATGTGCTTCTCCTGGCAAAGCTCCATCAGGGCGGACATCATGTCGGATGCTGCCATCTTACTTTCCTTCCTTCGCGGGCTTGAAGTCGTAGGTAGGCTTCAACTTGCACTTTTTAACATCAGAGAAATCGAGGGTGACGGTCTCGCCGTCCTCGAGCTCGAGGGTAACGTCGGTCTCGGTCCCAGCGACAATCTTGCCGGTGTACTTGCGACGGCCCTCGGTGGCGGTGGAGGTGAGCTCGCAGTTCTCGCCCACAAAGCGGGCAAAGTCGCACGGACGGCGCAGCGGGCGCGCCATACCCGGGCTCGACACCTCGAGCGTATAGCTCGAAGAGATAGGATCGAGCTCCTCAATCACATCGCCGACCCACTTGGTGTTGGCCGTGACGTCGTTGAGCGACAGGCTCTGACCCTCGGCACCCTCGATACGCACGCGCACGCAGGGGGCCTTAGTGGCACCCACGAGCTCGACGTCGACGATGTCGACATCGTGCTGGGGAGCGACGGCCTCGAGTGCGTCGATGATCGCCTGCTCGGTCTTGGTCTTGACCATTGCGGCACCTCCATCCATACAAAAAAGAAGCGGGGCCGAAACCCCACTTCTTTCAATTACAACTTCATTTGCAAGCAAACTATACCAGTAGCTGCGAAAACGTGCAAGCACAGTACGAATCTGCAGGTCAGCGTGCGCACAGCTTCTCCACAAGAATAGGACAATTGACCTCAAGCACTTGGTCGGGCACACGCAAAACGAGGGGCGACCCAGCCGGATCGTCCCTCGTCTTTAATGCGTCAGCTAAGCGCGCAGTGCTTACTTGACCACCAGGTTGACCAGCTTGCCGGGCACGCAGATGGCCTTGACGACCGTCTTGCCCTCGAGCCACTTGGCGACGGCGGCCTCGGCGGCAGCCTGCATATCCTCATTGGAGGCATCGCGGGCAACGTCGACGCGACCGCGGACCTTGCCGAGCACCTGGACCACGATCTGCACCGTGTCCTCAACGGACTCGGCCAGGTCGAACTCGGGCCAGGCGGCGGTGTAGGCGTTGCCCTCGCAGCCGAGGGCCTCGTGCCACAGCTCGTCGGCCCAGAACGGGCAGATGGGGGCAAGGACGCTCACGATATCCTTAGCCACGCCGTAGCACAGCGCCTTGTCGCGGGTAGCACCCTCGGTGGCGTTGAGGTAGGCGCTCGCCGCGTTGACGAGCTCCATGACGGCCGAGATCGCGGTGTTGAACTGGCCGCGATCGAAGTCCTCGGTGCACTTGGCGATGGTGCGGTGACGCTCGCGATAGAGCTTCATCGCAACCTCGTCGAGCGCGGACTTGTCAAAGGCCACGTTGGCGTCGCCGGACTGGACGAGCTGCCACACGATACGCCAGGCGCGCTTGATGAAGCGGTTGGCGCCCTCAACGGCCTTGGGATCCCAGTCGAAGTCCTTCTCGGGCGGGGCGATAAACAGGATCGCCAAACGCATGGTGTCGGCGCCGTAGGGCTCGATGACCGAGCTCGGGGGCACGACGTTGCCCTTGGACTTGGACATGGTGTCGCCGTTCTCGTCCTTGACCATGCCCTGGCACAGCAGGTTGGTGAAGGGCTCGTCCACGCTCAGCAGACCCAGGTCGCGCAGGGCCTTGGTAAAGAAGCGGCTGTAGAGCAGGTGCAGAATAGCGTGCTCGATGCCACCGATGTAGTTATCGACGGGCATCCAACGGTCGGCGGCTTCCTTGGAGAAGGGCAGCTCGGTGTTGTGCGGGTCGGTATAGCGCAGGTAATACCAGCTGGAGCAGGTGAAGGTATCCATGGTATCGGTCTCGCGCTTGGCCGGGCGGCCGCAGATCGGGCAGGTAGTCTCGTAGAACTCCTTGCACTCGGCGAGGGTTTCGCCGGCGCCCAGGTCCAGGTTCTCGGGCAGCGTCACAGGCAGCTGATCCTCGGGCACGGGCACGATGCCGCAGTGCTCGCAGTGGATGGCCGGGATGGGATTGCCCCAATAGCGCTGGCGGCTGATGAGCCAGTCGCGCAGACGGAACTCGACCTTGCGACGGCCACAGCCCATGGCCTCGAGGTCGGCCACGATCGCGGCCTCGCCCTCGGAGTGCTTGCCGCCGCGCATGCCGGTGTACTTGCCGGACTGGACGAGCGTGCCCTCGGCAGCGTGAGCGCAATCCCAGTCGACGGTCTCGGCATGGAAGGTATCGATGGTCTCGCCGCTGGCCTCGACGGCAGCGCGATCGTCGTCGTCCAGGATGATCGGCACGATCGGCAGGTCGTACTTACGGGCAAACTCAAAGTCGCGCTGGTCGCCACAGGGAACGGCCATGACGGCACCGGTACCGTAGTCGGCAACGACATAATCGGCAACCCACACGGGGACCTTCTCGCCGTTGACGGGGTTCACCACGTAGCGGCCGGTAAAGGCACCGTGCTTCTCGAGGGTGCCCTGGGCACGCTCGACGGCAGAGATATGCTTGGCGTCCTCGACGATCTTAGTGACGGCCTCCTCGTACTCCGTGCCCTCGACGAGCTCATGCAGGCCGGCGTACTCGGGAGCCAGGACAAAGAAGGAGACGCCAAAGAGCGTATCGGCACGCGTGGTGAAGACGGTGATCTTGCCCTCGTCGCCCTCGATGGGCTCGCCATCCTTGTCGCACAGGGTAAAGTCGACCTCGGCGCCCTCGGAGCGACCGATCCAGTTGGCCTGCATCTGCTTGACGCGCTCGGGCCAGCCGGGGAGCTTCTCCAGATCGTCGAGCAGCTCCTGAGAGTACTCGGTGATCTTGTAGTACCACTGCTCAAGGTCGCGCTTCTCGGGCTCGGTGCCGCAGCGCCAGCACTTGCCCTCGGTGACCTGCTCGTTGGCCAGAACGGTCTTGCAGGTGGGGCACCAGTTGACCGGGTTCTTCTTGCGGTAGACCAGGCCCTTTTCCCACATCTTCTCAAAGATCCACTGACCCCAACGGTAGTAGTCGGGGCTGCAGGTCTTGACCATGCGATCCAGATCGTAGGAGAAACCCATGCGCTTCATCGTGGCGAGCGCCTGGTCCATGTTCTTATACGTCCAGGCGGCAGCCTGCGTGTTGTGCTTAATAGCGGCGTTCTCGGCAGGCAGGCCAAAGGCGTCAAAGCCGATGGGATGCAGCACGTCAAAGCCGCGCATGCGGGCCTGACGGGCCATGGCATCGCCGATGGTATAGTTGCGCGCGTGGCCCATGTGCAGGTCGCCCGACGGATACGGGAACATCTCGAGCACATACTTCTTGGGCTTGCTGTCGTCGGTGTCGACGGCAAAGAGGTTGGACTCCTCCCAGGCCTTCATCCACCTGGACTCAATGGCCTGCGCGTCGTAGGCAGGAATCTCGTCCTTATGATCTGTGCAATCGCACATATCAGCTCCTTTAATCTTAGCTGGGGTCGGTCGGCTTAGCTTTATTCGCTACTGCGGACAGTCCTGCGCAAGACCAAGAGCACATTAAGTGCTCTACTTTGCGTGCGGAACTTGTAGCGAACAAAGCTAAGCCGACCGACCCTAAGGTTAACTTGACTGATGATAGCAAATACGACAAGCGAGATGCCTGCGACTTGTAGGCATCTCGCTTTATCTAAATAACGTGGTTGATACTCAACCTTTATGTGCAACCCGTTCTAGAAACAACGGGTTTTCCAGGTGCCGCAGGTTGCCGTGAAAGAGGAGCGCCGCGTACTTAGGTACGCAAGCGACGGTTTGAACGGCAAGATGCGGTGCCTGGGAAAGCCGCTTATCGATAAGACACAGACTGCTGGGAGTCCTTTACGACAACGTCGTGGGCGCCGCCTTCGACGATGGAGGTGGAGCTCACCAGGGTCAGGCGTGCCTTTTCCTGGAGCTCGGGGATCGAGAGGGCACCGCAGTTGCACATCGTGGACTTGACCTTGTAGAGCGTGCCGCCCACGCCGTCCTTGAGGGAACCGGCGTAGGGAACGTAGGAGTCGACACCCTCGACGAAGCTGAGCTTCGCGGCGCCGCCCAGGTCGTAGCGCTGCCAGTTGCGGGCACGCGCGGAACCCTCGCCCCAGTACTCCTTCATGTACTGACCGTTCACGTTGACGCGCTCGGTCGGGCTCTCGTCAAAGCGAGCGAAGTAGCGGCCCAGCATCATAAAGTCGGCACCCATGGCAAGGGCGAGCGTCATGTGGTAGTCGTAGACGATACCGCCGTCGGAGCACACGGGCACGTAAACACCGGTCTCCTCGTAGTACTCGTCACGGGCGCGGCAGACGTCGATCAACGCGGTAGCCTGGCCACGGCCGATACCCTTGGTCTCACGGGTAATGCAGATGGAACCGCCACCGATACCGACCTTGATGAAGTCGGCACCGCAGTCGGCCAGGAAGCGGAAGCCCTCGGCGTCGACGACGTTACCGGCACCGACCTTGACGTCCTCGCCGTAGTTGGCGCGAATCCACTCGATGGTGCGCTTCTGCCACTCGCTGAAGCCCTCGGAGGAGTCGATGCACAGAACGTCGGCACCGGCCTCGATGAGCAGCGGCACGCGCTCGGCATAGTCGCGGGTGTTGATACCGGCGCCGACCATGTAGCGCTTGTCGTTATCGAGCAGCTCGTTGGGGTTGGTCTTGTGGCTGTCGTAGTCCTTGCGGAAGACGATGCCCATAAGGTGATCATTGTCGTCGACGATAGGCAGAGCGTTGAGCTTGTTGTCCCAGATCACGTCGTTGGCAACCTTGAGGCTAATATTCTTGTCGCCCACGATGAGCTGCTCACGCGGGGTCATGAACTCGGAGACCTTCTTCTGATGGTCATCGCGGCTGGGGCGATAATCGCGGCTGGTGACGATGCCCAGGAGCTTGCCCTTGGGAGTGCCGTCGTCGGTGACCGGCATGGTGGAGTGACCGGTCTTCTCCTTAAGCTCGATGACCTGCTCCATGGTCATGTCGGGGGTCAGCGTGGAATCGGACTGAACGAAGCCAGCCTTGTGATCCTTGACGGCCTTGACCATAGCGGCCTCGGACTCGGGGGTCTGGGAACCGTAGATGAAGGACAGGCCGCCCTCGGTAGCGAGCGCGACACCCATGTCGACGCCCGAGACGGACTGCATGATGGCGGAAACCATGGGGATGTTCAGGGTGATTGCCGGCTTCTCACCGCGCTTGAAGCGGGTTAGCGGCGTCTTAAGAGAGACGTTGTTGGGGATGCACTGCGAGGACGAGTAACCAGGGACCAGCAGATACTCCGAAAACGTGTGGGACTCACCGGGAAAGAACGTAGCCATGTTTCTCCTTTTTCCATGCGACCGGTCGGCTGCAGGCCTCGTAGGACCCAGCCCAACCTTGGGCGCCCAATACTGGGGAAGTATCTTAACGCACTTTGACTGCTACAATGCATGATTTAAGAAGAGCACACGAGGGTTTGACGCAGGCTTTGCGTTTGCCCAGCAAACACTTTAGCGGGAAGACGTGGAGCACATGGAGTACAAGACGACGGCAAAGTTGGTCATTCAAGCGTGCGACAAGGATTTGCCGGGCGTGTTCGGCCATGGCTGCGTCTTGCTGCTGCAGGGTATTGCCCGGGAGCATTCGCTCAACCGTGCCGCCAAGAGCATGGGCATGGCGTATTCTAAGGCCTGGCGCATCGTGAACGAAGCCGAAGGGCAGCTGGGCTGCAAGCTCATCGAGCGCGATGGCGCCCGCGGATCCACCCTCACCCCCGCCGGCGAGCGAGCCATAGCGGTCTACGAGGAGCTACAGGCCGATATCAACAACGTCATCGCTGCCAAGGCCGACGCCCTCATCGCCAACATCAACGCGGAGTAGTCCTTTTGGGCGGTTTTTAGCCCACAGCGCCCTCGGGTTGAGGCTCGCGCCACAAAACGGGCCCATCTACTACGTTTAGTTGAATACCCACGACCATACCGGACATTATGAAATTAAAACCGCTGGTAAACAGCTTGGTAATTTCAAAATAGGCGGGTGTGGTCGACCCCTATTGCTTAAACGTAGTAAATAGGCCGTTTTCGTGACACAGACCCCGATTAGCTACTTGCGAAGGGCGTTATCGAGAGTGGCAGCCACCTGCAGAGGGTCGTCGGTGCCGGCGAAGAGGCGGATGGCGCTCCCCTGCTTACCGCGCGGGGCCGAAAGGCGCGTTGTTGAGCCGCCGGCGGGTGATGTGCGGAATTCGTCCGGCAGTATGCTGAAAAATTCACCCGCGATGCAGTCCATCAGGTCAAACTCTACTGCCGGGCCAAAACCGTGCTCCAGGATGCCGGTCGCGATGGCATGGTCGGGATGCGAGGTCAGCCCGGGATAGCGCACGTTGCGTACCATCTCGTTGGCGGCCAAATACTCGGCCAGCGCACGGGCGCGGTCGAAGTGGGCCTGCATGCGAGCGTCGAGCGAAGACAGCCCCCGCTCCAGCATGCAGGCCTCATTAACAGAAAGGTCGAGTGCAGACGCACCGCAATCCGCAAGAAGCGCATACGCACACTCGGCGGCGGCATCCACGCGATGGCGCTTAAGCTGCGAGCGCGCCACCGAAGCGGCGACGAGCTTGCGCGGCGCAACGCCGGCACACACGCGGTCGAGCGCCTCGAGCGAAAGCACGGCGCCCAGACGCAACGGGTTGCACCCAAAGACGCCCGACACAGTGTTATCAACCACGAGCAACGCATGCGACTCACGAGCCGCGCGGCCCAGAGCGCGAAGGTCGGGCACACGCAGACCAAACCCGCCAATAGAGTTGACGAACCACCACAGGTGAGGCCCCTCGACCTCAAACGAAACATCAAAGCCCTCGGATGCAACAGCAAACGCCGCAACCGACGGCTCCCCCACGAGCACAACGTCGCAGGCATCAAAGCCGCGCGCAAACGCATCGGCAAAGTCGTCCGCAAAGGCCACCAAGCGATCGCCGGGCTGCACAATCCCCAGCATCGACAGCGCCGCCGGCACATGCGAGGCCGCAACAAGACACGTTTCACGTGCGCCGGCCCTTACGGCCCAGGTCTCTTCAAGCTGCTGCACGTCCAAGCGACACCGCCCCTTAAATAAAACTGAACCAAACTAGCCGTGATATTCGCCGTTGTACTGGATGAGCGTCAGGTCCTCAACGCCATCGAGCGCGCGGATGGCGTCGGCGTAGGGCATGTCCACACCATCCGAGAACACCTCGGCGGCCATTTCGACCTTGTCGCCGCGCATAGTCTTGGACTTAACGGTGAACTTGGTGCGCCCAAATGCACGCACGATATCGTCGCCGGTGGTCTGGCCCGTGTAGTGGATGACCATCATGTACACGCGTGCCCTATCCTGGTGGCTCGCAAAGCCGGCGATCATCACCACGATCACCACAGCCGTGAGCCCCACGAGCGCGTACATGCCGGCGCCTGCCGTAATGCCAGTGGTAATGGCCCAAAACAGATACAGCAGGTCGAGCGGATCCTTGACCGCCGTACGGTAGCGGACGATAGACAGAGCACCGACCATACCGAGCGAGATGACCACGTTGGTCGAGATCGCGAGCGTCACCATGCACGTGAGCACGCACATGCCTACGAGCGTCACGGCAAAGCTACGCGAATACACCACGCCGGTAAAAAAGCGCTTGTAGACGTAATAGATCAGGATGCCCATGGCGAGCGCCACGAGCAGCGAAAGGCCAATCTTGGCAGGGTCGACCTGGCCAAACGCCTCCAAGACGGAGTTCTTAAAAAAGTCCCTGGTGCTCATGGTCTAAATATCCCCTCGGTTCTCAAAATCCGATTCCCAGTAATTAAATCCGCGCAGGTAGGCGGTCTTGTCATAACACAGGCAGTACTTAGAGACCGCCGTGAGTTCGGCCGCGCCCGGCGGCACCATATCGCGCACCAGCTGCGGACAAAACTCCGTAAACTTGACCTCCATCACCAGCTTACCGGGCTCCAGGACCGGCAACGCGGGCAGCGTCGCGTCAAAGATATCGAAGCTTCCCACCGCGGCACGCACGTTCATGTCAAACGTAATGCGCACGGTGCCCTCATCCATCACCCACGGCTCGCGCTCGTAGTCCACGATGGTCCGCGGGCGCATCATGTTGCAGATGCACTCGATGTAGAACTCGCGACAGAGCGGATAGGGGCTCCTCAGCAAAAAGCCGTAGTCGCCAGCCAAAATCTGCTCAAACTCGCCGCGCGTAAGCGGCGCGTCCTCCTTGTAGATCCAGCTGCCGTACTTCTTTTTGCGCTCAAGCTTAATCACCTTATCGCTGCCGTTATAGATGCGCACGCGATACTTTTTGCGCATAAGAATGCCGGCGTCTTTTTCCTCGTAGGCCGAGTTGCAGTAGTCGTCAAAGTACAGGCTGCGAATGGTGTAACCGCCCGAGCGCGCATGCTTATCCAGCTTAAACACCGGCGCCATGCGACAGGCAAGCGCGGCGTGCTCGCCCTCGTTAATGAGATATTTGAGCTCGTGGCGGTAACGCTCCTGCGTGGTACGCACAGGCGGAGCCGCCAAGCGCTCAAGCAGCGCGCTAGCCCTCCTCATACGTGTCCTCCACGACCTTACCGCCGTCTTGCACGTAAAAACACTTCATGCCGTAGTGCTTGCCGTCGTCGGTCACATAGTAGTCAAACGCATCTTGCGTATAACCGTCGGAGTTGGTGGCACGCACGCGCACAAAATACTGGCCGGCATCGGGCGCATCGCAGGTCACCTCGGGAAGCAGCACGTCCTCGGCCTTAAAGACCACGTCGCTTATGGCATAGTCGCGCGCAAGCTCTACGGTGTAGCGAATGTCGCGCGCCTCAAAGTCGTAGGACGCATCCCAGTTAATGCGCAGCTTACCGTTATCGATCTGCGGCACGCCGATGTAGAACGGCATGGGCTTTTTAAAACTCTCGCGAAAGCTCTTGTAGTTCTCCTCGATCTCGGAGGGAATCGCCGCGGCGACCTGCTCGTATTGGTCCTTGGTGACAGGCAGATTGTCGATATCGGGCGAAGCAAAGACCAGGGATTCAGTCACCTCGCGGTAGTGCTTGATCATCTTGGTCAGGCGAGTCTCGGTCAAATACGAGCGCAAGTCCTTGACGGCACGGTCGAGTTCGCTGCGGAACGACTTGCTGCGCAACGCGCGGTTAAACAGCACGTTGCCCCAGTAGTTGCTTGCGCCGCGCTCCCAGCTCGCGTAGTCCGAAAACCCGGTAAGAGAAAGCTCCAGCTTACGCAGCATGCCGTCGTTATCCCAATCCAAAAAGTACCAGGTATTTGAGTTGAGAGGGCTGTACAGATAGCAGTTGCGGTTCTGCGTATCGCAGTTGCCCGTCAGGATCTGAAACGCCAACCAATAGACCAGGTTCTCGGTATCAAAGTAGGTGTCGAGCACGTCATCGATCTTTTGCGATTCGTCGTTGAGCGCATCGAGCATCTCGATGAGCTTGGTGTGGTCCGTATCGCCCTTAATCTCGAGCATGCCTTCAAAGCTTGCCTGGTTGTAGTCGGGATCATCGGCAAGCTTAATGGTGTCCTCGTAGCGATGGAAATCAAAGCTGTTCACCTTATACAGGTGCCCGCTCTTATCCAGGCCATGTGCCTTAAGCGCCGTCTTGTTGAGCTGCTCCACCTGCGTAAACAGGCCGTAGTCCTCAAAGGTATCGTTGGACTTTTCGGTCTGGTCGCACACCCACAGATGCACAAACTGTGTGCGAAGGCCCATCATCTGGGGAATCCCGCGGATAAGATCGTAGGCCAGCTTGTTGCGAAAACGCATACCCTCGCCCATGTGCTTGTTGAGCGCAATCGCGCGCTGCTGGCGCCAGGTACCTTTTCCTTTTTTGAGCTCCACCTTGTAATTCTTTTGCGTGTAGGAGCTCGACGTCTGGCCACGCACCTGCACGGTAGCATTGGGCGCTTCCTCGCCATAGCCAACCTCGCCGGCCACCGGGCCGTCTTCGTCGCCCGCCTGCAGCAAGCCCATAACCTGATAGCGCGCCACGCCCATGTCGGCATAGTCATACACCGAATACGTGTTGATCTCGGCCCAGCTGTGGTCGGTGTTCTCGGAGCTGTTGCCGCGTGAGACCGTCAGGTACATGGTCACAATACCCGAGTCGTCGTAGACCTCGTACAGCTCGTCCTTATCGCGCAGGTGCTTGGACTGGTCGGAGGCCTCGGCCTTTTTAATCTTGTCCTGCTTTTTGACCTTTTTAGTCGAGGATTCGTCCTGAGACGAGCAGCCCGAAAGCAACAGCGCGCCGGCAGCCGCCTCGATCAGGCAGCGGCGAGACATCATCCTATCGGTCATCAGAACCTCCCCAATGCTTGCGATACACGTGAACTACTGCGCGCTCAAACGCGCCATGTGGCTCACCCTTATGGCGACCTTCCTCATAGCGCTGCTCGGCACGGTCGAGCAAGCGGCCCAGCTGTGTAAACCAGCCCGTCTTGTCGGTCGCCACAATGGGCTGCTGACTCAGGATACGATACGGTAAGTTGGCGGTATAGGTATCGAGCCGCAGCAGCGCCACGATAAAAAACACCACCGCACCCAACAAAAAGCCAAAGCCGTAAAACTGCTGCGGCAAAAGCAACGACACGGCGGTCGCCAGCCCTGCCACACCGGCAAACAGGCCCGAGGCCAGAACGGCTCCCTTGTAGTCGGTAAAGTACAGCAAGATAAGCAGGATCGTGTTGCCCACGGCATACAGGCCGTAGCCTACGCATAACGTGCGAAAATACCCGTGCATAAGATTGTTAAAGCCCAGCGGCAGGGCCGAGAGCACTGTAGTCTCGAGCGAGATGACCGCCGCGGTCACAAACAGCTGCTTGAGCGCGCAAAACCGTAGTTCTCGGTTGAGCGTGGCAAGCATTTCCTCCTCGGCCACCACAATGTCGCCCACCACGCCACCGTCGTTGAACAGGCTGTAGTAGTCGCGGTAGCGCGGATAAAAGTTGACCTCGACCGAGACCACAAAGTTGACGGACGTGACCAGGATCGTCAAAAACGCGATGAGCGCCGGCACATCGTGGTACGGCGCACCATAAAACAAGCCCTTGACCTGCACGCCAATGGGACCGGCCCAAATTATCACCAAGTGCGCAAAGAGACCCAGGTTGGTAAACAAGCCCGTGAGCGCCAGCGGCATAAACTGATCGAGCCACTGCAAAAAGAGCCAGGGGCTGCGGTCGCTCTGAGGAAAATAACGGTACAGCAGCACCACGTCCCAGGCGAGCATAACGCCGTAGCCCAGAGCAATTGACGCCAAAAGGCCCTCGACCGGCGGCAGTCCCAGCGCCAGCGCGGCCAGGGCGCACAGGCACGCCACGCCAATGGCAGCCGCAAAGCTGCACAGGATACCGCGGTAATCCTTAATAGCAGTGAGATAGCTCATGCCGTTCCAGTTGACGATCATAATGTTGAACAGCCACAGGCACAGCAGCCCCTGTAGCAGCGTGGCGGCCGAGAACAGCAAAAAGACGCCGTAGAGCACTGTGCCCGCAACGAGCATAATGGCGTTGGAGCCCCAAAACGAAGGTAGGATCTCATCCTCGCGCTCGGCAAAAAGCATATCGGCCAAAAAGCGCGTGACCGGCATAGAGAAAAAACTCGTGAGCGTGAGCGACGCCAGCAGCGTATAGGTCACCATGCACACCAGCAGATCTTGGTTGGCACGGCCCACACCCCACAGACCGCACAGCACCAAGATACCCACCTGAAGCAGCACGCCCAACAGCATGGGACCCGTGCACACAATGCCGGCGTAGCCGTAAGCGCGCATCGTGGCAAACAGGCCCTTGCGCCTAAACAGGCGCTTGAGCTCAAAACCGATTCCGGCCACCGGCTACTCCCCCTCTCTGGGCAGGTTAAACGCTTGCGCCGTCTCGTCGTACAGCGCGCGATAGTTGGCGAGCATCTGCTCGTGCAAGAAGTACGTGGCAACGCGACGCTGGCCGCGCTCCCCCATCTCAATGCGACGAGCGCGGCTTGTGCACATGCGTTCCATGGCATCGGCCAAGCCCTTGCGATACATGGGCGGCGTCACAAAACCCGCCACGCCAAAGTCGTCGCCCGGGGCGCCTTCGAGCAACTCACGGCAGCAGCCCACCTCAGTCGTCACGCAGGGACGGCGCGCTGCAAGCGACTCCAGCACGCTGAGCGGCTGGCCCTCGGAGATGCTCGTCAAAATGGTAAAGTCGAGCTTTTCCATGTACTCGACCACGTTGACGCGGCCGGTAAAGATCAGGTCGCGCACGCCCAGGGTTTCGACCAGCGCGTGGCACTCGGCGCCGTACTCCTCGTCGTCCACGCCGCCCATGATGTGCAGGCGCACCTTGGGTAGGCGCTCGTGCAGCTCAAAGAAGGCATAAATCATGGTCTTGACATCCTTGATGGGCGCCAGGCGCACCACCGCGCCAATGTCCACCCAGCCGTCATCGGTCTTTAAGGGAATATCCTTAAAGCGATCGAACTGGATGCCGTTGGGGATGACCAGGCATTTGTCCGCATCGCAGCCCATATCAATCTGCGTCTTGCGGGCGTTATGGAACAAACTCGTCACGCGGAAGGCGCGGCGGTAGATCTCCTCCGAAAGCAGGTAGAAAAAGCGAATCCAGCGGTCCTTAAACGACGGCACCACCCAATCGGCGCGAATGATCTCTTCCTCGCGCTCGCGGGTATAGATGCCATGCTCGGTCAGCAGCACCGGCGCATGGTGAACGCTTGAGCCCAGGCAGGCGAGCAGGCCACCGTAGCCGGTCGATATGGCATGGTACACATCGGCCACCGGCACCTCGCTGCCCAACAGGTAGAGCACGGGCAGCAACATGGAGCGCATGGTGTGGAATGCATCGGCAAAGGGCGTGTAGGGATACTCGGCCAGGCACACGTCGCGAAAGATATCCATAAACGTGCGGCTTTGCAAAAACGAGAGCGGATGCACGCGGCGGCGGTGGAAGATATCGAATAACACGTCCCAGTCCGGATTGGAGAGCGACACCAGACGGCGTAGCGCCTCGCGCTCACGGTCGTTAAA
Organism: Collinsella sp. AM15-2; assembly: GCF_003471985.1. Lineage (NCBI taxonomy): Bacteria > Bacillati > Actinomycetota > Coriobacteriia > Coriobacteriales > Coriobacteriaceae > Collinsella > Collinsella sp. AM15-2. Next base: position 129,923 of record NZ_QRKO01000003.1, read on the forward strand.
ACTGGCTTCATGTTGCTCGCCCGAAAGCCGCAGGGCATCGTCCAGGAACACCTCGTGCACCTCGACCACATTGCCGGGCAGCTCGTAGACAAACTTGCCGCGGTCGGCAGCATGCGCGCCGATCACCCACAGCACAAACTCGTGCTCGGGCATGGCCGTAATGTAGCCATGCATCCAGGTAGATACGCCGCCGTGCACATAGGGGTAGCAACCCTCGAGTACCAAGCAGATTCTCATTTATCGCCACCCTCCTTGCGCTCGATCGTCACGGTCTTATCATTTGCTTTGAGCAGATACAGATTGCCCGTAAGGTGCGTCAGTTCGCCACCCGTCACCGCACCCGGCTCACCATTATTGGCGCGGAACATGAGCCACGCCTCGTCGTGGAAATTGCCCAGGCTGAGCGTCCAGGCATCCGCGCTGGTATCCACGCTCACCGTCACGGACGAAAAACGCTGGATGGCACCGGAGCACTCCGACGCCGTCTGGTGCCGCAGGTCGGGCGCGGATTTGGTAAGCCACTCCAGGAAGTCGACCAGGCCGCCCTTGTAGACCTCCCAGCCCTCCTTGGCTCCGCGATCGGGGTCCAAAAGGTCGTCCGGGTGCATAAAGTGCGTGCTCACGTAGTGCATGTTGAGCTCGGACACGGCTGCCAGGCGCATATAGGAATCGTCGACCATGCCGCCCGAAACAATACGTGGCTGCTCCACAATGCCATCGCTCGCCACGCCAAACTCCTGCACGTACGGCAGGTCGGTGCCATCCTCAAAATACGTACTGGCAATAGTCTTAATTCGCGGAACATCGGTACCGATAAGCTTGCGCGCGCGGGCCGAAAGGATATTTGACGGCGGCACGTAAACCGAGCCATGAGCATTGGGCAGGACCTCGTCCTGAAACGCGATAAGTTCGTTGAGCGAAGCGACGAGCGTCTCTTTGTTCTTCCAGGTCTTGTAGACGTACAACGTACCATAGTCGGTGTCCCAGAGCGCAAGCGGCTGATGGTTGTAGCCGTGAAAGCCCAGCTCGCCGCCCATCTGCAGCAGCATGCCGCCAAAATATCGAAACTGCGTGGTATCGGGTTGGCGCGCGGGCTCGGTCTGGTTGACCGCGTCCTCGTAGTTTTCGATCATCACGCCGGTATAGCGAATGCCGTATTTTTGCGCGAGCTTTTGCAGATCGGGCCACCAGACCTTGGTGTAAAAATCGGCAATGGAAAGGCCGTAGTCACGCTTGATATAAGTACCATCGCCCGAGGGCACGGGGCTAGGAAAGTCGTCCAGATAAAAGACAGCGCTGTTGATAACCGGATATGCCGTGGCATCGCCCAGCAGGCTGATCGCCGCGGCGTAAAAGCCGCGCATGACCTTGTCATAGATACCGATATTACACACCACGGTGCGCCCGCTACCGCAGTCATTCGACCAAATGAGCGGGGCGCCCGCATCGCCGGTCTTTGCCCATACGTGCGCCGTCTCGCGCAGCGATACCAAAAGCGACGAATCAAAGGGGTCCGAAAGCTCGTAGCGCTCTCCCCCGCCCAGCATAAAGTCCTCGCTCGGCACAATGCTTTCGGCTTTTACATAGTCATATCCGGCAGATTCAATGCCAAGCTTGGGAGCAATCACTTGCAGATAGCCCGAGTTATCCGGAGGCATGGCGAGCATAAGCGAACCGCCGGCACTCACCCAACTCATAATGTCGCTCAGGTGCGTACCGAGCCCATCGAGCGACGGCATGAGCAAAATCACGCGATCGTAGGAGGTCAGCGAGGGAATGGCATCCGCGCCGTCCAGCGCAAGGTCCACGTCGCGGTGCGCGATCTTCATGTCGAGCAGAATCTGGTCGAACTGCTCCTTTACGTCCTCGACGCCAGCTTGATCGGAATCGGTAATGACCAGGCACGTGGGCTTTTGGCCAAATATTGCCGAGGAGGCCGGAACCGCATCGTTGGCGGCAAGCATCCCCAGCTTATGCTGGCCCGCACTGTACTGCACGCCGGCGCGCTCCACCAGCAGCACGGCCGCCATGGCAATAAAGACCGCCCACACCACAAGCAGCCCCATCCAGCGAAAATGGCCCGCACGGTCGCGGATATGCTGTACCACGCTCATCGGGCCTCCTCTCCGTTGCGCCAAAACGCCAGTTCCTCGCGGTTGGCGGCGCTCAAGTATACATGCTGTTTGTCAATCGCATCGATCACGCGGTGGACCTCGTCACCGTCGCGGCGCATCACCGCAAGGCGCAGACAAAGCATCCAAACCTCCTGCTCCTCGGGCACATCGAGCACCAGCTGGTCGGTCACGGCCTGCGCCTCGTCGATCTGTCCGACATCGGCCAGCGCCGTCGCGTATCGAATGCGAAGCTCAAGGGTGTCCTCGCGCTCGCAGCGACGCGCAAGCAAACGCGCGTACTGTTGGCGCTGAATCTGAGCCACGCGCCCCTCGGCCAGGCCCGAGCCCAAGTATTCACCAAGAAAATCGCAGTATTCGTTGAGGTTTTGCGCGCTCGGGTCCGTCTTAAAGGCACGCTCCAGCTGCTGCAGTTTAAGGTCGGACTCCTTGGAGATCTGCACCACCGCCGTCGCGGCATAGTGAGCCACCTCAACGTCGTCGTTAAGCTTAGCCGCCTGCAGCTGCGCCAGGTAAGCGTCGGGCTCCTCGGTGAGCATGGAGAGCATTAGGCGGCGCCGTTCTGCCGGGTCGTTGATGATGAGCGCCTCCTCGAGCGGAACCACGCCCGCATCGGCATCGCGGTCGTGCACCAAGATGTTGCGATGCAGCTCGTCGTTAATGCGCAGCGATTCCAACGTGGCGTCCTTAAGATCCGCACCAAACACGGCGCTGCGCGCGATAAGCAGCACTACCAGCAGCGGGCCCCACAACGGCACGAGCACCATTACGGCAAGCATGTGCCCGCGAACCGGCAGCAGGCCCAACTTCATAAGCGTCCACAGCACCAGGCAAACCAGCGCATGGATCAGCAACAAGACGGCAGCTACGACAAGCGAGATCACGCGGCATCCCCCTCACCGTCGCCGACGCTACCAATGCGCTGCAGCAGCGCCACGATATCCTCGCCATCGACGGGTTCCACCGCGATCTGCTTCGCACTCAGGCGCTCGCGGATAATGGGCAAATCGCATGCCTTTGCCTGGCGCATGAGCAGGTAGAGCGTGTCGCCGTCGACCAAGCCCGCGGCATCGCTCTCGCGGATCACAGAGCCAATCGCGCCCACCAGCTCGCCGATGGGCTCCATGCCCGGCACCACGCGCAGGAGCACAAAGCTCCCCATCTTGTTGTCTGCCAGTGCCTGCTCGGCAGCAAGCTCTTGACCAAAGGCCGCCTGCTTGAGCACGCATGTACCGGCAACGCAGCGCCTATCCCGCGCAACGGCCTCATAATCAAAGGCACGTCCCAGCGCGCTTTCGACCAGGCCACACAGGATACGGAACAGGTTTTGGTAATAGAGCGTCATTTGGCTCTCGGCTGCGCGACGCACAAAGATCAACACGGCGGGCGCACCGTCGCGCTCGATGGCGTATCCAAACATGGGAAGGCCCGGCGTAAGCCCACGATTCACCCACAGGCCCGATGAGCCCCCGTCGCCCAAGATGGGTTTGAGCTGCTCAAGCGTAAGCGAGTGCGCGGCATCGTCGGCAATCGCGGGACTTGCTGCCACCAGGCGTGCAAATGCCCCGCCCGAAACATGGTAGATCGCCACCGAATCGTTCTCGAGGATCTCGCCCAGAAGCTCGCAGCACTTGCGATAGATGTCGCGTGGGTTGAGCACGTCAAGCTCCTGCGTCACGGCAAAGATCTTGCCAAAGCTGTCGTGGCGACCCACGATCTGGCGCCTGTACGCGCGCTTGTCCTCGATCGCGTCGTGGTAGAGCTGCGTAAGGAACGTATTGCGGTTGCGCGCGAGCTCGTTTTGATCGCGCTCCGCCCTAATGGCTTCGCTATTGCGCAGCTGCACATAGCCGCACACGGCACCCACAACAAAGTACGCAATAAACGGCAGCCAGTTGGACGGCTCGTAGAACAGGCCCTGGAAGGTATAGCCGTACAGAGTAAAGTAACTCGCGGCCAAACCCACCGACGCCAGCAGCGCCGCAACCAGGCCAAAGTCCAAGCCATACAGCGTGCCGATGAGCACCACGTAGAGCAGGCGATAATCGAGCACGTTGAGCTGGGTCGATTGAGAGAACAGATGCTCCAGTACCTCAAACAAAACCCGAGCAACGCCCGTCTCCAGGCATTTGATGGGCAGCGAGCGCATCTGGATGCGGTCGATGGCGGCACGCAGCGGATTGACCTTTTTGATGCGTCCAGCGCCCCAGCGAGCTTGAATGGTCGAAAGATCGCGCAGCAAGTCGTAACGCTGAAACCAGCCATAGCGCACGCGAACGACGTCGCTGGCGGGCAGAGCATAACCGGCAGAATCGCCATAGGCAACGGCAAGCCCTGGGAACAGCGCCTTGAGGGCCTCGCCCACTTCACCCGACGTGTGATGGAAGGCATCGGCAACGTCGAGCGTCTCAAAGTTACCATCCCAGCTATCGAAGATACGGCGTATCAGCACCGCAAGCTCCTCGGCACACAGCAGGGGAAACGACGCATCCTGCACGCCCCGCAGAGCGACCGATCCGGTTGAGCACGCGTCGAACAGCGGCACCAAAAACGGATCTTCCAGCGCGGCAGACGCGGTATACAGGAACGGCACGCGCAGGATCTTGGTCTGAACGCCCTCGCGAGCAGCGTAGTAGCGGCACAGGTCGTTGGCTGCGTGCGCGATAATGCCCTTGCCCGTTCGCCCCGCGGCATCGGCGGCACCCTCGGCACCCGCGGGCCCCGCTACATACAGCAGTTGGACCCGGCGACCCACGCACGTACGAAAGACCGAGCGAAGCAGCTCGATATCGCCCACGGTATCGGTATGCGGGGTAAGGTAATTAGACAGGTAGACCACGCGGTCGAACTCGTAGGCCTGCTCCAAGTGCTGAAGCAGCTCTTTCCACGAGGCATGGGGCGACGACTCGTCGCGGCGCGCTTCCTGCGCGGCTACAACCTTAACGTGGTCCCCAGGGAATGCCTTGGCGCAAAAGTCATCGTCAACATATGCGGTGTTGCCAACAACCAGCACCTCCATGGCGGTAGCGCGCAGAGATGTGGTGTAAGAGGCGGGGAATGCCCCGCCT